>NZ_JBITPH010000059.1:0-104112 GCF_050467685.1 Paenibacillus sp. NRS-1782 | reverse complement strand
GCGGTACCCGTGGCCCCTGTGGTCCCTGTAGCCCCCGCGGTACCCGTGGCCCCTGTGGGCCCGGTGGCCCCCGCGGTACCCGTGGCCCCTGTGGGCCCGGTGGCCCCCGCGGTACCCGTGGCTCCGGTAGGCCCGGTAGCGCCAGCGGTGCCTGTGGCCCCTGTGGTCCCCGTCGCGCCAGCGGTGCCAGTGGCCCCTGTGGGCCCGGTAGCCCCCGCGGTACCCGTGGGTCCGGTAGGCCCGGTGGCGCCAGCGGTGCCAGTGGCCCCTGTGGTCCCCGTCGCGCCTGCGATGCCTGTGGCCCCTGTAGCGCCCGTGGCGCCAGCGGTACCCGTGGCCCCTGGGTCGCCTGTCGCTCCCGTAACTCCCGTAACTCCCGTAACTCCCGTGGCTCCGGTGTCACCCGTAGCCCCAGTAGCTCCAGTAGCTCCAGTGCTTCCAAATGGAAAACAACAGGTTGCCCCGGTGATGCCTGACGGATTGAGCAGGCACTGGAGCTGAGCCAGCAGGGCAAGCTCGTTTAAAAACGTACAATTCAAAACCGATTGTACGCTGTTATTTACCTCCAGAAGCTCGGCAATGCTCCCTGCGGGTGGTGTAAGGCCGGGAAGGGTCCCGACGGCATATTGTATTTTCTCACCTTCAGCATTAATCAGGTGACTTAATGAAAGCTCTTGAAAGGCGATGCAGGCAAGCAGTGCATTGATGTTGTTTTCATCGATATTTCCAGGTGTAAGTCCATTCATATCACGCTCGCTCCCTTATCGCTTCATCGCAATTATCGTATGCGTCAGAGCAAGCAGGAGGAACGGTTATGAGGCTTCCGCCTGATGGGAGGCGTCGACTCATGCGTATTTTAATCGGTAGCCCGGTGCATCAGAAGCCCGAAATATTAGCTTTATTTCTCCAAGCTTTGGAGCGGCTGGAAGCACCCGATGTGCTGCCGGATTATTTGTTCGTCGATGATAATGACAATCCAACTTCAAGCCAATGGCTGGCCGATTTTGCGGACCGGCTCCCGGGGCGTGTTTTGCCACCGCTGTCAGGCTTGCAGCAATATGAGAACCGAAGTGATGAGCATACCCATTATTGGCCGCCTTCCCTCGTTTGGAAAGTGGCCGGGTTCAAAAATCGTCTCATTGACTACGCGCTTCAGCATCATTACGACGCGCTATTTTTGGTCGATTCAGACCTGATCCTCCATTCCCGCACCTTATGCAGACTGGTCGAGACAGAGAAGGATATCGTATCCGAGATTTTCTGGACACGCTGGCAGCCCGATGGGGCGTTATTGCCTCAGGTATGGGTCAGTGATGAATACAATCTGTTCCATCGAGAAGAAGGAGAAGTGCTGTCGGCAGAAGAACGGGCACATCGCGAGCTGCAATTTATACATCAGTTGCATATTCCCGGTTTGTATGAGGTAGGCGGTCTGGGTGCTTGTACCTTAATCCGCAGAAGGGCGCTGGAAGTCGGAATTCATTTTGGTAAAATCCCTAACGTTTCTTTTTGGGGAGAGGATCGACATTTTTGCATCCGCGCAGCGGCGTACGGGTTTCCGCTTTTTGTAGATACTCACTATCCTGCCATGCATATGTACCGGGAAGGGGACCGCATCAAGGCGGAACAATTGCTACTGACCCTGAATGGAATTACGCAGTCAGAAAATGATCCATCCAGCACTTCCTCTACGCCGCCTGAAATTACCATTCCACGGGATCTCCGCGAGTCTGCTGTCTTCGCAAAGTATGCTACGGATTCTTTTGTCGTGCCACCAGCTTTCTCTGGTCCACGACATAGTGAGCTTCATGCTCCGCCTGTCTCCAGGCCCAAACTGACGCTGAGCATGACGATATGCAATGAGGCAGATCGCAAGCTCGCAGAAGTGCTCCGAAGTCATCGGGAATATATTGATGAAGCGGTCATTATTGATGATGGCAGCCGTGATGATAGTGGTGATTTGTGCCGAGACCTGCTAAAGGGGATTCCACTGCGTTTGATTCGTAATGAAAGGGCCTCCTTTACGAATGAAGTGGAGCTGCGGAAGCAGCAGTGGAGTGAGACGCTGGCATCTTACCCGGAATGGATTTTAAACATGGATGCTGACGAAATGTTCGAATCCCGATTTGTCCAAGGTGTGCATGCTCTATTAGCCGGAACGAAAGCCGATACCATTTGTTTCAGGCTGTTTGATATGTGGTCTCCCACGCATTATCGCGATGATGATTACTGGCAGGCTCATCGTTACTACCGCCCTTTTTTGACTCGATATCGGGATAGCTTCCCTTATAAATGGAAGGAGCAATATTTGCACTGTGGGAGATTTCCCGATAATGTGCTTGAGCTTCCGAGTGAGATTAGCGACTATCGTATCCAGCACTGGGGCTGGTACACACCAGCTATTCGCACCGCCAAATACGAGCGTTATCAACAGTTGGACCCGGATGCCCGTTATGGGTGGAAGGAGCAATATGAGTCCATATTCGATCCGACTCCCCGGCTCAGTCTCTGGATAGACCCAGACCGAGAGGGTGTAAAAAATCAACATGAGGCTGAATCTGAAGACACTAGCGGTGTAAATTCCGTTGTGAATACAGGCACGAATATCCAAGATACGATTGCCGAGGGTACCCATCCTGCTAGAGCAGAGAATAGAATTGAAGCAATTCATACCGCTGAAGATGTTCAAGTGGCGAACGGTGTCCATCTCGTTGAATCTGCTCCTGTTTATGAAGCGGCTAACTCTGCCAATCCTGTCGACAAGAATGCTGTCGCTAAGATTGCTGGTGTTCATGCTATTATTGGCTCCCATGCTCTTACCAAAGGCGAAATAGAGGACGCGCTTAGTGGAAAAGGGAGGGGGGAAGGACAGGGCATGGCTTGCAAGCTGTGTGGCTCGTCCAATACGACGTTGTTTCATCGGTATGAACATTTTACATTGTTAGGTTGTGGGTCCTGTGGGCTTATTTTTCGCAATGATGTGGATCATATCCAGCCAGAGAATATGATCGCAGATATCTATAACGTCAAATGGGTCGCCATGCGCGATAGTGCAGCCGCCTCAACCTACGGGGATCATGCTCTTTTCGGACTCATGCTGCTGGATATGTTCAGTCCCGGAAAAGGAAAATTACTGGAAATTGGATCTGGTACCGGAGAATTTATTCATGCTGCCCTTCAGAGTGGATGGAGTGCTGTGGGCATTGAGCCTTCCATAGACTCGCGCGCATATGCTAAATACAAATATGACGTGGATCTACTACCTGGCTTCTGGAATGGCGATACAGAGACAGAAACAGAGGGAGATACTGCCTTATCACTGCATCATGAATATGAGGCCGTTGCATGCTGGCATGTGCTGGAGCATATTGCAGACCCGGTGACATTTTTAACAGATTTACGCGAGCAGCTTCAACCGGATGGAACGTTATACATTACAGTACCCAACAAAAACTCGTTTACAAATGAGGCTTATGGTGCTCACTCGCCTTTATTTACCGAGGAAGATCATTTGTATCATTATTCAGAGCACACGCTGACACGTTTGCTGGAGAAGTCTGGTCTGCGTCCGATGTCCCTGTTCACCCGTCAGCTTCCTTCCGGTCTGGACGCCTTGATACAGGCACATCCTTTATATGGCGAGCTTACGTTCACGGAGCAGATGGGACTGTTGGCCAAACTTCAAGGAGAGAAACGTGGTCATGAGCTATGCTGCGTGGCAAGGGCGATCTGAGCTGGCTGGGGGAATATACGATCTGAACCCACATTGTATCACCTTTCATTTAAAAGGAGGCTATATCCCATGAATACCGCTGATCCGTACCTCTCCCGTTTTTTCGTACATTCCGATCCCAATACCTCCAACCTGATCTACAGGCTGCCCCACAGCTGGTGGAGTCGTCCCTATGAGTATGAGTGGTGTCTGCACTTTGTGTCCGGGCAGGATACGGTGCTTGACGCGGCATGTGGTATCCCGCATCCGTTCAAGTTTGAGCTGGCTCGCCGCTGCGCTCAGGCCTATGCCTGTGATCTGGATATGAGAATCGTTTCCGTGGATGCCATATTGGCCGAGGTGCGCCGTGATATCGGAGAGGAGGCTGCCGAGCGTGTCCAGGAAATTTTACCGGTTCGTCTTCACTCCGCGCATGCTAATCTAACCGCCTTGCCTTATGAGACGGCCAGCTTTGACAAAATTGTATGTATATCAGTGCTGGAGCATCTAACCCCTGATGACTCGCTAGCCACCCTGCGTGAATTTCACCGGACTTTGCGAGATGACGGACTGCTTCTGCTGACGTTTGATTACCCTACGGTTAATCTGTCTGCGATGGAGCAATGGATAGGTGAGGCGGGGTTTTCGTACTGGAGCGAGGTTGATCTTAATCTTCCGCCGGATGCATTGCGCACAGATTTGTGGGGCGGTTTGCATTGTTTTAGGGCTGTTTTGAAAAAATACAAGAGCTAACGGTATGCGCAATGAGGTTTACACGGACCTCTCTTATTGCTTATCATGAGAGGGGTCGGAACTGTAAACCTACATAGGAAAGGAATGACTGACAACTACATGAACAATGCACCTGTGTTGAAGAAACCTGAGGCTATGGTATTTGATATGGATGGTACACTTTTTCAGACGGAGACGCTGCTGCTTCCTGCGTATCACAAGCTGTTTGATGCGCTGCGCGCCGAAGGTCTTTTTGAAGGAGAGACGCCTCCAGAGGAGCTTATTTTGAATAGTTTGGGTATGCTGCTGGACGAAATCTGGAGAAGAGTGATGCCGGAAGCCAGCGAAGCGGCCCACAGAAGAGCGGACGAGCTGCTGCTCCAGCTGGAACTGGAGGGATTGAAGAACGGAAGTCATGCCCTGTATCCGCATGTAAAAGAAACGCTCCAAACCCTCCATGAACAGGGTGTAAGATTGTTCGTAGCCAGTAATGGGCTGGAGGATTATGTGAAAGGGATAGCGGCTGCATATGAATTGGTCCCGATTTTTGAAGGACTGTATAGCGCTGGTGAATACAGCACACTATCCAAAGTGAATTTGCTGGAGATTTTGTTGAGTAAGCACGGAATTTCCAACGTATGGATGGTAGGCGACCGATCTTCCGATGTGGAGGCAGGCAAAAAGAATGGACAAACGGTCATTGGCTGCGCCTATGCTGGATTTGGCGTAAACGACGAGTTGAAGGGTTCCGATGCAATTATTACGGACTTCACGCAGCTGCTCACATTGTATAAAAACGCAAAGTAACCATTAAGGTATATCTGACATATCACAAAACAAAGGAAGGCTGCCGCTTTTACGCGGAGCCTTCCTTTGCCTTATTCTCTGCTTTGCTCTCTATGTTGTGATCTGTCAGAGGTTTTGGATTAATTTGTGTGTGATAGACCCATAAGGCGTATTCCATGGGCTTGGCGATAGAGCGGTGGTAGGTTTCTTTTTCACCAATACGTGCAAATACCTCGCGTGCTGGCTTCGGATTGACCTCCAGTACGTAAATGTGACCGTCCTTGTTGATCGCCAAATCGAGCGCAAGCTCGCATAATGCCCCGTAGCTTTCCTCCAGATAAGCTGCGATATCCAGCCCCAGCTGTTCCCCTTGCTTGGTGATCTTCTCTCTCTGATCTTCATTACGAATCCATTGTGTCAGCAGTTGATTCATCGGTACCGCCTTGCCTCCGCCATGCAGGTTGGAAGTAACGCTGCGATGTGCCCCGATCCGTCCTGCGCATCCAGTTAACTCCCATGTCCCCTGGCCATTTTTTTGCACCAGCATGCGGTAATCGTGAACCCTGCCATTGGGCAGCTGCACAGGAATGCCCTCCTGAACAATGTAATTGTCCATGCTCCAGCTACTTAGACGCGGCTCCAGTCGATCCAGACGCACTCGCTGCTGGGGAATAATACGGCGCTTGCGATCGCGGCCCTCGATTAGATACAGACCGCCTTGCTTGTTAACAGGCTCAATGCGTAAAATACCGCGTCCTCCTGTACCGTTAATCGGTTTGAGGTAGACCAGTGAATTTTTTTTGAGCATCCGCCTTACGCTATGAAATCCTGTGAACGGCTCTGTTTCGGGCAGATGGGATCGAAAGGCGACCCTTCTTGCAAGCTGCTGATGAATGGCCCATTTGTTACTTAGCGGTCGGTTTAAATATACGAGATCTGTATATTGCACCCGAAATTGCTTTAACTGACGATACCGCTCACTGCGCTGTACCCGACAACGGTCGAAAATCATATCCGGGAATTCCCGCCATTTTCGGGTCCATTTACCGCTGTGTGGATCATACATTTGGGCAAGAAGCAGCCTGCGATCCTTGTGGACATCTGCGGGAGTGAATACATACATATCCAGTCCCAGTCTGTTCCCTTCTGCAATCATGCGCTCATATATGGCGCGTTCCTCCAATTGCTTCTTGTTGTTCAAATACAAGGTCATGATGCCTAGGACAGGTTTTGGCACAGCATTCCACCTTCCTCTGCCGTCTGCTCATCTTCGGATAACTCCCCGCGAAATATTAGGGTGGGCTTTCCGGTCGGTCCATTCGTTATGTCATCCGCAACAAGTCCAGCGCGAAAGCAGGTTTTGAGACTGGCCATATTGTCGGCGGCCACGCTGCACGTCAGGCGGCGCAGCTGTTTGAGCTGGGCGGACAGCAGTCTAGCGCCCAGTCTGCGACCCCGGTAAAGTGGACGAACGATCACGATGCACGCATCCTCACCGTAATTCAGAGTGAGGCAAAATCCTGCAATCCGCAGTCCTTGCTCCGTGCGCAGATAAGCGCACAGGAGGGAGGAGCCGGGTGCTTTTAATTGCTCCGGCGTTAAAATGGCCAGCTGCCGCAAGGCATTGCGGGTAATGCGCATGCCGCCCGAGCTACGGGCCAGAAATAGCAGCTGCCGTCGTCTCAGCAGCCAGCTACGGGCAGGCAAATGTTGAACATCGCTAATTTGTGGCATGATTCCACTTCCTTGACTCATAATTTCATTCGTTCGGCCAAATAGGAGCTGTACTGGAATATGCGTCTCAGCGATTTTTGACGAATTTCTGGCTCGTCAAATTTCATCGGTTTGGAGTTGGCTTCAAAAAACCAAAGGATTCCGAACATATCTACGCCCAAATCCATGGACATTTCGCCGTGGGAAAGACCGGAGCCTCGTTCAATTTGGCGTGCAATCTGTATGGCGGTACTTTTAATCTTGTTCAACAGATCCTTACTGTTCTCAGGTCCAAACAGCGCAGATAGCAGCTTGAACGGGTCTTCCACACTTCCGCCGCGCGGAACATGCGTTGTAATGCTCCCCTTACCCGCCAGTCTGGCACCGACTCCCGTAGTGCTCCAAGAGCCGTGGGTGTTTTTTTGCACCAGGATACGCAGGTCGAAGGGCTTTTTCTGATAGGTTGCCAGCTCGATGCCCTGCTGAATGATATAAGGCGAAGCGCCAGCTTCCCGGCGAATACGTCCCCACAGTCGGGACAGCGATACAGATCGGTAGGTTACACTTTTTTTGTCATGCTGAATCGTCAGCCTGTAAGCCATGAGAAGGTCCGGTCGGTATTTGAGAATCATAATCCCTTTTCCGGCCTTGCCGTTCTCTGGCTTGAGATACAGGTATGGATACACAGACAGCATTTTGCCCAAGGAAGACAGGTTGCTTAAGCGTTTGGTCGCTGGTACGAACTGACGAGTGGATTCCGAAGCACGGAGCCATTTGAACAGCTCCCATTTGTTGAAAAAGCCCGGATTGTACAGTTCAATGCCAGAGGCATGAGAAATTTCATTCAACTTTGTGCGAACAGAAGTTTTAAGCTCATAGTTGCGGTTCGGGATGCGATTATAAATGATTTGCGGTAGTGGAAAACTTTGTTCCTCCCAGGTCTGTAAGGTTTTGTTGAAAATATAGCCCCTGACTGTCTCCGATGTCAGCTTCAGGTCCCTGACAGTAACAATGTACACCTGATAGCCCATCCGCGTCCCCATTTCAAGAATATCCCTGAAATTGCGCCGATTTCCCTTGAAAAATTGTCCTTCGTCGTGCACGGTCAATATGGCAACGACTGGTTTGTACTCCGCCCGGGTATTCATAGTTCCTCTTTTCTGCGGAATTTACTGAGGTAAAGACAGTGGTCCAAAATATGCTCCACGGATGCTTTACCCTCCGCACGCAACGATGGATGCTGAAAAATGGATCGCCCGGGCTTGGAATTGGCTTCAAACATCCATACCTTTTCCTGTTGGTCAATGCCCAGATCGAAGCCAATTTCACCCAGCAGATGCTGGTGATGGTACTCGATGGCTTCTGCGAGTGTAACCGCTACATTCTTGGCACGCTGAAGCACCTCGCCCGCCCGGTCTCCGAATACCCGGTTCAGCGCCTGCTCGGGTGTCATGAGGGAGCCGCCGTTTTTAATATGGGTCGTGACACTGCCGCGTCCGGATTTTTTGGCTCCAATTCCGACGACGACCCACTGGTTGTTGCCATTCTTGTGCATATGAAATCGGAAATCAATCGGACAATTGTCAATCTCAATCAGTTGGATACCCTGCTGAATGACATAGCCCTTCAACGACTGGCCCTGATTGGATTGGAGCATACGTAGCATAGAGTTAAAAGAGTTGAAGCGCAGCAAGACATTGCTGTTTTTCTTGCGGTACCTTACATAATAACCTTGCTTGGGAACATGGGAGAGACGGTAAATTCCTTTACCGAGACTACCTCCGCTTGGCTTGTAATAAGCAAATTGATGACGCTCCAGCATGCCTCGGATACGTTCTGAGCTGGGATTCATATACGATTCGGGGACATAACGGTTAACCTCTGAATTATTTTCCAGCAGATGATAGATATCCGATTTATTGAAGAAGCTCCAGTTGAAAAAGGGAATCCGTTTGCGTGAAAAGCGTTCGCGCAGCTGATTGATCGCTGGGGAAAAATCAGAGCGGCGGCTCGGCAGCCGATTGTAAATCACGTCCGGTAAAGGTACAATTTTGCGTGAAAACACCCCGTTTGATGACAGAAAATAGCCGTTAATCGTATCATTTTGCCAGTTGATATCCCGAGGAGTAAAGGCAAAAATATAAGAATTCTTGCTGCCTTCCTTCAGCAGTTGCTTAATGAAGCCCGTGCGTGAGCCAAAAGGGCGGGTGGCAGAGGTGGTGCCGTCAGACAGCACGCCAATTAACGGTCCGAGCTGTATATCTCCGTCCAGATTCCGCAAATAGATGGACCCGCTTTTAGGAACCCGGATGGCATTACGCAAGCCTGAGGTCAGGTACAGATGGCGTCCCGCCTTCTGAATCGGTTTTATCATGGTGGGAATCTGATCCTTACCGAGCCGCAGACGAATGGACTTGGCTCCGGATAATTTAAGGCTTTTCAACAAGGCGGTGGATATATACGCCACCTTGTCGGGCTGCTGTGAGAAATGCACATTGCAATGCGTTAAACTCATCTGTTTATCCTCCTATACCATATGTTCAAGGGAGGTGTCTGCGCCCTTTGACCCTGTCACTTTGGAATGGGTCATTAAATATCGAGCATATTCGAGTGGGCGGTTGACTGACCGGAAAGCACACTTTGGCTGACGGGTCTGGAAAAAGGAGGCCCGACCCGGCCGGGAATTAACCTCCAATAGCCAGATGTTCCCACTCCGGTCAATACCATAATCAATCCCCAGCTCGCCAAGGCGGCCATATCGTTCCTCCAGCGCCCTGGTAATGGTCAGGGACAGCGCCATCATCTGTCCAATGATGAGACGCGTGCTGTCCGCGCCATATTGTTCACGAAGGTAAGGTTCTGCCGGATGGGCTGCGCCCCCTCCATGCAGATTGGAAGTCAGGGTTCCTTTCCTGCCTTCTCTCACGGCAAAGCCCGTCAGACGCCAGCAACCCTTTCCATCCTTTTGCATGAGCGCGCGGACATCAAAGGGATGACCGCTTTGGCTCGTTAATTTCAAATAAGGCTGCACGATATAGGAGCGTCTGCCTGCAATCCCGTTGACCCATGACAATCCGGCATCCAGCTCAGAAAACAAGCGCCGGAACGGACGGTTTCGGGAGTCTCTGCCCTGCACGAGCAGTCCAGCGTCTCCATCCGATAGCCGGAGATACAGCGTGCCCTTACCGTGAGTTCCGGCCTGGGGCTTCATAAATAGCGCCGAATAGCGGTGCAGCCATTCCACAATCTGAGCCGTGTCCCGGTAAGGCGTTGTAGGCGGCACATAGGGACGCACTTCATCTATCGTGTGCAGCGCACGGTACACTTGCCATTTGCCGGGCAAGTTACGCGACCAGTAGATGAGCTTGCGTGATCCCTGCTCTGCCATGTGCTGCAGCGCGTGCCCGGCGTTCCGGCTCCCGTGGGCATGGAAACAGCGGTTATACACAATATCCGGCAGGGGAAAGCGGCTGGATGTCCATACTCCGTCACGATAGGCATAACCTCGTATGGAGTGATCTTCGGGCGAAATTCCTTCCGCAGTAAACGCTATTACGCTAAAGCCGGAGCGCCTGCCCAACAGACTTAGCCTGCGGCAAAACTCCGCTTCGGTAATCGGGGGAATCGCCGCCTGATTCCGGCTGACGAGCACACCCAGTGTGTCTGGTACGACAAGAGACACCGATAACAGCCTCCTTTGGCAGCCGAATTCCGTAAGAGACGGATTCATTTGAATCCGGCTGAAAAACAGCAATACTCAATCATTTTTTTCACGGACGGCCGAGGTTTTTGATCATTTAACGGCGTATTGTCATTTTTCGACGGCTTGGAGTTGACCTCCAGCAGCCAAATATGCCCCATGCTGTCAATTGCCAGATCAATGCCAAATTCCGCAAAATGGGCAGGGATCGCTTTCTCAACTCCGGTTGCAATTTCGAGCGCGGCTGTCTTCAGATGGGTTTGGCCGTTCGACTTGGTTAAGGCAGGCAGCGTGGTTTTGGCCAAGGCCTCCTTGACTGTGCTCAGCGTGCCACCTCTCGCCAGATTGGACACAAAATGGCTGCCCCCGGCAATCCGGGCGACGATGGAGGTCACGGTCCATGCGCCAGAGGCGTTTTTCTGCACAAGCGCACGAAAGTCAACCGGACGCTTGCCGTGATCAATCAGGGTAAGGCCCTGCTGGAGCTGGAAGCGCGTCGTTTTCATTTTTCCTGCCATACCTTTGTACAGCTTCTCGATCGTGGCATACGTTTGCTTTCGTGGTGCGCCGGCGGTAGTGGACAGCACGTAAAATGTGCCATCGGCTTGCTTTGTAATGCGCATAATACCTTTGCCCAGACTACCCCGCACAGGCTTGAGAAAAACAGTGGGGTACTGGTTGCACATTTTTTTGAAGACCGCAAAGGTTTGCAGCAAATGGGACTCGGGTAAATACTTGCGCAGGGACGAATTGGATTTAAGCGCATCGAACACTTCATTTTTATCCAGAAACTTTTCATTGAAAATGGCCGTGCCGTACTGCGATTTTACTTCTTTCATAAAATGCTGTACGCTAGTTCTGTTCTCGAGTTTACGAGAGGTAAGCCGGTTATTGACGACATCCCCGGCGGGCATGACCGTCTTTTTCCAGCCTCCGTCATAGACCCATCCCTGAACGCGTTCGGGCTGACTTCCAATATGCTCCGGGGTGAAAAAATACACATATGCTCCTTGTCTGCGGCATTCCCCGATCAGTTCACGGCAGAACAGGGTGATCGACCCGAAAGGCTTGTCGGGCTGTTCGGGATAGTCCCGGCTGACCAGCACGCTAATAAGTGGGCCCACTCGAAGTGTCCGGCGTCCTCGGCTGTAGGTTACTCGTAGCTCGCAATTGGAGTTAATTCCCATTTTTCGGGCCAGTACGCTTCCCACACGTAAGCCGCTGTAACGGGGTACCGAAATGACGGTAACCTGCTGGCGGAACGAACCGAAGGCGAGCTGTACGGGGTGGCCTGTGGATATTTTCCATTTGCGAAGCAAGGACTCGCCGACCATGAGTACGTCATCCTGCAAGATGCCCGATCCGATGATTTGAATCCTTGTTTTTTTGATGGACATCGTGGATCTCCTTCCGGGCAGCAACTTGATGTCTTAAAAGTAACGGGAAACGTGAAGGGGCTGTAATAGCACTGATTCATCATATGAGGACATATATCCCTTGGTGATTGACGGACAATGTGAAATGTTTGCACGATGATTTGAATTGGAGGAAATAACGAATATGAATATCTATGACAAAGCCCATGATTTGGCAAAAGCGTTGAAGGAAAGTAAAGAGGTGGAGGAAATCACGTCAGCGATGAAGTTGATTGAAACCGACCCGGAAGCCAAAAAAATGCTCGACGATTTCCGTGAGCGCCAAATGGAAGTACAGCAGCGGATGATGAGCGGTGATATGCCGGCACAGGAAGAGATGGAAAAAATGGAAAAGCTGTTCGAGGTGCTAAGCCTGAACCTGAACATCCGCCGTCTGTTCGATGCCGAACGCCGCCTGAGTGTGATCATTGAGGATGTCAACAAAATTATCGCAGACAGCCTTCAGCATTTGTACGGTTCGTCTCTGTAAGTTTGTCTCATATTCCTTTCTGCCCTCTCATAGACTAGATACATAGAGTCACAGGGAGAGGAAGGGATAACATTGGGACCTTTTAAAAAATGGAAACACGGCTTGTACACACTGATTGCGCTGGCTATGGTGCTTACCGCGCTGCCGCGCATCTCGCTTACGGGCGGATTGAACTGGGTCAACGGCTTCGGTATCGTATGGGTACTGTTTGCGCTGCTTGTCATCGGAGCAAATCTGCACTTTTTGCTTGGCGTGGATGAGGAAAAACGGAAAACGCTGGAGCGTGTACGGCGGGCCAAAATGAAGCAGTGGCAGATGAAATGGGATAAAGAAGCTGATAAAGGCAGCACGCTATAAAAAGTTTCCTCCCGGCTTGTCATGAGCATGCTCTGATGCTGCCGATCCGTAATATTTGAAAAAGCGGTCCCTGTAAAAAGGAGATCGCTTTTTGCTATTTTCAGCTCTGAACTATCGTGATTAACGAGGGTCTAAAAGAGGGGGGGGTGTGCTATAATAGATACAGAATGATACAGATTGAACGTTGGGGGTGTAACAGATTTGGACGGGCTAGATGAAGCAGTTACGAAGCATGAGCAGCTATTGCGTCATATCGAGCAGTTGAAAATAGGCTCCAAAATTTCTGTGCGCAGGTTGGCTAAAGAAATGAGCGTCAGCGAAGGAACGGCCTACCGGGCCGTGAAGGAAGCCGAGAACCTGGGAATTGTCATTACCAAGGAACGCATCGGGACGGTGCGGGTGGAAAAGCGCCCACGCGGGTTGTCCGAGCAGCTTACCTTTGCCGATGTCGTGAATATCGTGGAGGGACATGTGCTCGGGGGAAGCGAGGGGCTGGAAAAGCCCTTGCACAAGTATGTCATTGGAGCGATGCGCGAAGAGGCTATGGCCCGATACATTGATGCAGGTAGCTTGCTGATTGTTGGTAACCGCGAGGATGCGCATTCCCTTGCGCTAGAGCAGGGAGCAGGCGTACTGATTACAGGAGGCTTTGGTACGAGCCGGGAGGTTAAGCAACTGGCGGACCAGATCAGTTTGCCGATCATTTCTTCGCGTCACGATACCTTTACAGTGGCCTCTATGATTAATAGAGCGATTTTCGACCGCTTGATCAAAAAGAAGATTATGCTGATTGAAGACATCGCGGCAAGTAAACCGAAGACGCAGACCTTGAAAATCAACAGTACCCTTACCGAATTTGAAGAACTTTCGGTGATGACTGGAAATCACCATTTTGCGGTGGTGGATGAATGGAACCGCCTGATCGGTATCGTCAGCCGCAAGGATGTGGAGGGACTGCAACCCGAGCATACGATGGACAAATGCCTGATTCGCAATCCGGTAACAGTGACCTACCAGACCTCGCTCGCTTCGGCCGCGCAGATGATGGCTTGGGAAGGTGTGGATTATTTACCGGTCGTGGACCGCAACCGCAAGCTGCTGGGGTCCGTCACACGGCGAGAGGTACTGGATGCCTTGCGCAACGCCCAAAAGCAGCCACAGCTCGGCGAGACGTTCGACCAGCTCATTTGGAACGGATTTGCAGAGGAGCGTGATGAGGACGGATCATTATTTTTTCGGGGCTTCGTCATTCCTCAGATGGCGACCAATCTGGGTACCATCTCGGAAGGCGTGCTGGTCAATGTGATGACACAAGCGGGCTACCGGATTGCCAGAGATATGAGCGGGAAGGATTATGTGCTGGACAATTTAACGACCTATTTTATCAGACCCGTACAGATTGAGGATGCCATAGTTCTTCGTCCAATGTTGCTGGAAACAAGCCGCCGCACCTGCAAGCTGGAAATTGCAATTTCACGGGAAAATCAATTGGTATGCAAAGCGGTGATGACGCTCCACTCCATTGAACACGGTTAGTGTCCATTCGTGTGTAGTAAGCGGAGTCGGAGTAGAGCAGCTCAATGACTTTCCGGAAGTCTTTCTTTTGCCTCCAGCCAAATTTGCAGCACACCTTCCATTACAAGCATCGTTTTGACCTGGATCGTATACTCCTTGTCACGAACGGTGTATTTTTTTTGGTGAAGCAGCATGCGTACCAGCTTGCTGTCGGAATCAATCTCGAACATGTCCCGGCCTCGCAGTACCTCTAAATCACGGCTGACGCGGCGAAGAAGCTCCTTCAGGTTGATAGAGTCAATTTTTTCGGCCGAGGTTTCTTCAGCAATCAATTTGATTTCTTTGACAACAGTCTGGCGCTTACTGTATTTGCGCAGGGTTCTATTGTCCTCCTGCGCTTGCTGAAGCTGGAATTGGAGGTCCTGATTGTTCGTCCATAGCTCATTGAAGCTGGCGTGCCAGATGGCATTGTAGACTATTGCTCCGGTAATCATGCCCAGCACGAAGACGGAGGATAAATGCATAAAAGGGCGCAGGCGCTCAAAGGGAGGCACTCTCATAGTCGTTTCACCTCACGGCCGTCCGTTGCCGCACACCCACTTGACCAGCTCTGCACCCATATGAGCGCCTAAAAAGGCGAAAATCAAATACAATATCTGCTTAATGGCAGGCGACAAATTACCGTCCAGCATATTGCTTTCAATGACGCGGATCGGGTCCATTGTTCCCCCCACAGCGGCGGCAAGAGCCCATATTTTAATTCTTCCGGCAACCTCCAGCATCGTCTGAGTAGGCGGCTGAAGCGATACCACAGCTCCCATTCCTCCGAGCATGGCTCCCCCGAGCACGATGCCGAAGGCAATGAAGAAGTCGAGAATCGCTTTGGATATAAAAGTGCTCATGCTCTTTTCCTCCTATAAGGTATACGAATCAGGACCGCGCTTGTCCGCCCGGGTCTGTACTTTTATTGTATGGGCGCTACCAGCGCGGATATGATAAAATAGTTTGAAGAAAAACAAGCGGTGAAAGGAAGAGAAGCGCATGAGTTCATTTGTGCATTTGCATGTTCACAGCGAGTATAGCCTGCTGGACGGCGCGGCTCGTACCGCGGAGTTGGTCAAACAGGCATCAGCTTACGGAATGAAGGCACTGGCCCTTACGGATCACGGGGTGATGTATGGTGCCATTCCTTTTTACAGAGCGTGTGTAGAGAACGGCATGAAGCCGATTATCGGGTGTGAGGCCTATATGACGGCTGGCTCGCGCAAGGAGCGTGGCAGCCGAAAGGATCAGCCCATATATCATTTAATTTTGCTCGCCAAAAATAAAACAGGCTATCAAAATCTGATGAAGCTGTGCTCTATTGGCCATTTGGAGGGCTTTCACTACAAGCCACGTATCGACATGGAAGCGCTGGCTACCCACCATGAAGGCATCATATGCTTAAGCGCATGTTTGGGCGGTGAAGTGCCGCAGCATTTGCTGCATGGCCGGGAAGCCGAAGCACGACGGGCAGCGGAACGCTACCGCAACATTTTTGGCGATGATTTTTATCTGGAGCTTCAGGATCACGGTCTGTCGGAGCAAAAGCGCGTAAATCCTCTGTTGATCGCGTTAGCGAAGGAACTGGATATTCCGCTGGTAGCGACGAATGACGTGCACTACCTGACTGAGCCGGATGCAGATGTACAAGACGTTCTGATTTGCATTGGAACTGGCAAGACAGTCGACGACGAGGAGCGCTTGCGTATACCGACCCGTCAGTTGTACTTGAAAAGCCAGGAGGAGATGGCTCGTTTGTTCCCCCATGTGGCGGAAGCCATCGACAATACAGTGCGTATTGCTGAAAAATGCGAATTGGAACTGGAATTTGGGCAATCCATTTTGCCTGAATATCGTCCGCTGCCGGAAGGCATGACTCCTTCGTCCTATCTGTGCAGTTTGTGTGTGCAAGGGCTGGAGCGTCGTTATGGGAGTGATCTGGCGTGGGAACAACCGGAGCAACGAGAAAGGCTGGAGCAGCGGCTCAGTTATGAGCTGAACACGATTGACAGCATGGGATTCAGTGATTATTTTCTGATCGTGTGGGATTTTATCGCTTTCGCTCATAAGCATCATATTGCTACCGGCCCAGGACGGGGTTCCTCCGCGGGCAGTCTGGTCGCTTATGTACTTCATATCACGAATGTGGATCCCCTGAAATATAACCTGCTGTTTGAACGGTTTCTGAATCCTGAACGGATTAGCATGCCGGATATAGATATTGATTTCAGCGATGAACGACGGGATGAGGTTATCGACTATGTGGTGCAGAAGTACGGTAACGAGCATGTAGCGCAAATTATTACCTTCGGAACGCTGGCGGCAAGAGCCGCAGTGCGTGACGTTGGGCGTGCGTTGAATGTACCGTATGGCGAGGTGGACAAGGCGGCCAAGCTGATTCCGGCGCAGCTCGGGATTAATATCCGTCATGCGCTTGAGATCACCCCTGAGCTGAAAACACTGTATGAAACCAAGCCCAAGACGCGTGAACTGCTGGATATGGCGATTAAAGTAGAGGGCATGCCACGTCATGCTTCAACCCATGCGGCGGGTGTCGTCATTTCGCGGACTCCGCTGACTGATGCAGTACCGCTTCAAGAGGGGAGTGAAGGGGTTCCCTTGACGCAATACTCGATGGAAAATCTGGAGCGGATCGGTTTGCTGAAAATGGATTTTCTTGGGCTGCGCACTCTCTCTATTATTGAACGCTGTATGCGTTGGATTACCGAAGAACATGGGGAAACGCCTGATTTTAGTCTCATTCCTGACAATGACCCACATACCTATGACATGCTAGGCAAAGGCGACACAGGCGGTGTGTTTCAGCTGGAGTCGGCGGGGGTACGCCGGGTGCTCAAGGATCTAAAGCCAAGTGTGTTCGAGGATATTATTTCTGTACTGGCCTTGTATCGTCCGGGTCCAATGGGCTTCATTCCTAACTTTATTCAGGCCAAACACGGGGAGATTGAGGTTCATTATCCGCATCCTGATCTGGAGCCGATCCTGAAGGATACGTACGGCATTATCGTGTATCAGGAACAAATCATGCAGATTGCTTCGCGCATGGCTGGCTTTTCCCTGGGAGAAGCCGATCTGCTGCGTCGCGCCGTATCCAAGAAAAAACGCGAAGTGCTGGACCTTGAGCGTGGCCATTTTGTGGAGGGCAGTGTCAAGCAGGGTTATACAGAAGAGGAAGCTGGAAGAGTCTACGATATGATTGTCCGTTTTGCGGACTATGGATTTCCGCGTGCACATGCGGCTGCCTATGGTGTGCTAGCGTTCCAGACGGCGTATCTTAAAGCCCATTATCCGGTGCAGTTTATGGCTTCCATGCTGACAGCGGTGATGGGTAGCCACCGGAAAGTGGCGGAATATGTCGTCGAATGCCGTCGAATGGATATGGCGGTTCTGCCGCCTGATGTAAATGAAAGCGGGGTGCTGTTTACCCCGTTGCAGCAGGGGAATATCCGCTTCGGACTTGCCGCGATTAAAAATGTTGGCACGCAGGCGATGGAAAGTATTCTCGCCGTTCGCAAGGAGCGTCCTTTTGACAGCCTGCTCGATTTTTGTCGTCGCGTGGATTTGCGTGTGTGCAATAAGCGGGTGATTGAATCGCTCATCCAGGCAGGGGCGTTTGACTCGTTGCCAGGTCATCGTGCGCAGTTGATTGCCATGCTGGATGAAACAGTGGATGCAGCGGTCAAATGGCGCAAGGAACGTGACGATTTGCAAATAGATATGTTCGGTTTTGTGGAAATGCCCAATTGGGATATCGAATATCCCGATGTACCGAAATTCAGTGCGGGTCAGCAGCTAGAGCTGGAACGTGAGCTGTTGGGACTGTATCTGTCCGGGCATCCACTGGATGATTTTGAGTCGTTGCTGGAAAGCAGCGATGCAGAGCGTCTGATGGAATTGGGCGATGTGCCGGATGAAGCGGTTGTCGTGACCGCAGGTATGGTTGTGTCGCTCAAGACGATTACGACCAAACAGGGGAAGGCTATGGCCTTTATCGAGCTGGAGGATCAGATTGAGCGCTGCGAGGTCGTGTTGTTTCCCGAAGTGTGGAAGCGAAGCCACCAGTGGATTGAAAAGGGAGCGCTGCTTGCGTTTCGTGCCAAAATGCAGCACCAGGACGAGCATTTCAAGCTCCTTGCGGACGAGGCCGCCCCGCTGGCGGAGGATTCATTGGCGCGGCTTCTCCAGCGCCGACGTGCTGGGGCGCGTTCGTCCGCCGCGGCCGGAAAGCCCGCGTCAGCGGCTGGCTCTGCCGCTGGCGGCCCCGGCGGGCGAGCGCCGCGCGTGCCGTCGAGTCCGTCGGCAGCCGAGTCGTCTGCGCAGCCGACTACGGCGCCAGCGGTCCCGCCCGTTTCGGTGGCCCGCCCGGCCACAGGCACTACGCCGCACGTCACGGAAGCGGCTCCCAGCGAACAAACCTCGGCTCCGCGTGGTTCGGAGCCGTCAGCCCGTCAGCGGGTGTTTGTCAAAATCACCCGCCAGGCTGAGGAGGATGCCAGCTTGCTGGTCAGCCTCAAGGCGCTGCTACAGGAGCATCCCGGTGCGTTGCCTACCGTACTCTTTTATGAGAGCAGCCAGCGTTTGCTGGCGTTGAGTGATGCTTACAGCATCAAGCCTTCGCCTCAGCTTTTCGACCGGATGGAGTCCATGCTGGGGGCAGGCACGGTGAAAGTTAAATAATGAACATTTTCCTCCCCTCCCGCATACACTTGGAACACTGGAGGAACAGGAACATCAGCACTTATCCAACATCATAAGGTTCCGCAAGCTGGAAGACAGAAATGTATGGTGAAGGCGGGAGGGAAATCATGACCTATGAATATGCAGAAACCCTGTTAATTCGCAGAGGTATTAGTATCGAGTCCATAGCGGACATTGTTTTTCAGCTTCAGCTAAAATATTACCCTCATTTGACCATTGAAGAATGTGTGGACAGCGTAAAGGCAGTTTTGCAGAAGCGGGAAGTGCAGTATACGCTGTTCACGGGTATTGCGCTTGATGAGCTGGCCGAAAAAAAACTTCTTCCCCAGCCGCTACAAGCCATTATGGAGGCAGATGAACCCCTGTACGGAGTGGACGAGACGCTGGCCCTCGGGATTACGAGCGTGTATGGTATGATTGGCTTGACCAGTTTTGGTTATCTGGATAAAGAAAAGACGGGAATCATTGAACAGCTAAACCGTAAAGGCAGCGGTATTCATGTATTTCTGGACGATCTGGTCGCCGGACTGGCAGCTGCCGCTTCTTCGCGCATTGCTCATCGCAGTCCTCATGCCAAGCAATACCCCGTGTCATTGGACACTTGATTCACCTGCACGAACAGAGTCAATGATTTTCTGGGCCCTCTGACCGATCTTGACCGAGCAGAAGGGCTTTTGTTGCGGGAAAAAAGTAAGGTATGTTATCATGAGTCTATTATATGGGCTCAAAACTTGAGGCTTAGGGGGTAGAAACAAGGCATGTGGACGGTGATCTATATTGCACCGACGGCCAGACTGGCTGACATGATTAAGCTCAAACTGTCGGAAGAAGGTTTTATGGTGCAGGCCCGGGCCATCAGCGCATCCAAGCAGCAGTTTGAGATACTTGTGCCTTCGGGTGAAGTCGAAGAAATACAGGAAGTGCTTAATTCGATTTTGCGCCCTTGAGTCCGGAACGGCGGAAGTGATACAGCAGCATGAATGGAACAAAGGATGCACGATCGGCGGTAATGTTTTGCAAAACAGGCGTTGACGTGTGTATAAACATAATGCTAAGAGATGCCGCACAGACGGCAGAGGACCTTGTATCGGTTACGGCTGACAAATAAACGGCTGGAGAGGTGTAGTTGTGTTTAAAGATTTATTCCAAAAGAAGCGTAAATACGCGACCATCCCTTCGGAACGGGCGCTGAGCGGCGATCAAGCGGACATGCCGGATCGTCCCAAACGGGAAATTCCCGAAGGTCTTATGACCAAATGTGGCAAATGCGGAAGCATTCAATACAGTAAAGAGTTAGAAAAAAATCTGAAAGTGTGTCCAGTATGCGGACACCATATGCGTCTTAATGCTATGGATCGTATTCGCATGGTGCTCGATGAAGATACATTTACAGAATATGATGCCGATATGATTTCGGTTGATCCGCTGGGTTTTCCGGGTTATGCAAGCAAGCTGGAACAGCAGACGCTGAAATCCGGTTTGCGAGAGGCTGTCATTACGGGCGATGGGCTCATTTATGGGCTTCCGGTTGTTGTTGCAGTGATGAGTTTTGACTTTTTCACTGGAAGCATGGGATCGGTCGTCGGGGAGAAAATTACCCGCGCTATTGAGCAGGCGATAGACAAGCGTCTTCCGCTTATTATTTTCTCCACATCTGGTGGGGCGCGTATGCAGGAAAGTATTTTGAGCCTGATGCAGATGGCCAAAACAAGTGCGGCTCTCGCTCGTATGGACGAGCAGGGCTTGCTCTATATTTCCGTTATCACCGATCCGACTACAGGTGGAGTATCCGCCAGCTTTGCTACACTTGGAGATATTAACATCGCGGAGCCGGGGGCAGTATTCGGTTTTGCCGGACGTATCGTGATCGAACAGACGATCAGACAGAAGCTACCGGACGATTTTCAAACCTCCGAATTTAATTTGCAGCACGGACAATTGGATATGGTTGTACATCGCAAGGAACTGCGCGATACACTTGGCCAACTGCTCGATTTGCACAGCGCGAAAGAGGTGGAATAAATGGCTGGCGAATTGCCTTTTGAAAAGCCCCTGGTCGAGATGCGACAGAAGATTGAAGAACTCAAGCAATTCGGACAGGATAAGCAAATTGATTTTACCGATGAAATTAACCGTCTGGAGGAACGTTATCTCCAGATGGAGGAAGAAATATATACGAACATTACAGCACCGCAAAAAATGCACGTGGCTCGTCATCATCAGCGACCGACATCACTTGATTTGATCGGGCAGGTGTTTACGGATTTCATTGAACTGCATGGCGACCGCCTGTATGGCGACGATCTGGCGGTCGTGGGTGGAATTGGCAAGCTGAATGGTATTCCGGTAACCGTTATTGGGCAGCAACGCGGCAAGGATACGAAGGATAATATTGCACGGTTTTTCGGGAGCGCGCACCCGGAGGGATTCCGTAAAGGCTTGCGTCTAATGCAGCAGGCTGACAAATTCAAACGCCCAATCATTACATTTATTGATACGAAGGGCGCTTATCCGGGTAATACAGCAGAGGAGAGAGGTCAATCGGAAGCGATAGCCCGCAATTTGCGGGAGATGGCAAAGCTTTCGGTGCCTGTTATTTGTGTGATCATCGGCGAGGGTGGAAGCGGCGGCGCACTTGCGTTTGCCGTCGGCAACCGTGTACTGATGCTGGAGCATGCCATCTATTCGGCTATTTCTCCAAACGGAGCGGCCTCGATTTTGTGGAAGGATGCTTCCAAGGCGGATCAGGCTGCCGAGGCCATGAAGATTACGGCGAATGACCTCCTGCGCATGGAGGTTATCGAGGATATCGTGCCGGAGCCGAAGGGGGGCGCTCATCGTAACTATGAAGTAACCGCTGCTGCTATCAAGGAGTCGCTGGAACGCCATTTAGCCGACCTTTTGAATATGAACTGCGACGAATTGAGGGAAGATCGGTATCAAAAGTTCCGAAAAATAGGCCAATATACCTTTTTAAAAACTTCGGAACCAGATCCTATGTTGTAATACGCTGGGAACGGGTAACAATAAATATGACGAACTTCCTATACAAATAGGAAAAAGTGTAGTAGATTTAATTGTTGGAAAAAGATATAAAGTAGCACCTTTGAAAACGGAGGAAAAACCCAAATGCGCAAAACTAAGATTGTATGTACCATCGGTCCTTCCAGTGAGTCATTGGAAAATGTGAAGAAACTGATTTTGGCTGGTATGAACGTAGCCCGCCTGAATTTCTCTCACGGTGATTTCGAGGAGCATGGCAACCGGATCAAAAATATCCGCCAAGCTTGTAAAGAGCTTAACAAAAATGTTGCTATTTTGCTCGATACGAAGGGGCCGGAAATCCGGACAGGAAAGCTCGAAGTTGAACCTATTGAGCTTGTTCAGGACGAGTATATTACGCTGACAACGGAAGAAATTCTCGGTACGAAAGATCGTATTTCCGTTACGTACCAGGATCTTCCCTCGGACGTGGAGCCCGGCTCCACCATTCTGATCGACGATGGTCTGATCGGACTCACCGTTATTGAAGTATCAGGCAGTGAAATCAAATGCCGCATTGTCAATGGCGGAACGATCAAGAGCAAGAAAGGCGTTAATGTTCCCGGCGTGAATATTTCCTTGCCAGGCATTACAGAAAAGGATGCTAACGACATCACTTTCGGTATTGAGCAGGACGTTGATTTCATCGCAGCTTCTTTTGTTCGTAAAGCGAGTGATGTACTGGAAATTCGTGAATTGCTGGCGAAGCATAATGCAAGTCACATTCAGATTATTTCCAAAATCGAAAATCAGCAAGGTGTCGACAACTTGGACGAAATTTTGGAAGCTTCGGATGGCCTGATGGTTGCCCGTGGTGACCTCGGTGTTGAAATTCCTGCTGAAGAAGTGCCATTGGCGCAAAAATTGATGATTACCAAGTGTAATGTAGCGGGCAAGCCTGTTATTACCGCAACACAAATGCTGGATTCCATGCAACGTAACCCGCGTCCGACTCGTGCGGAAGCGAGTGACGTAGCGAATGCCATTTTTGACGGAACAGATGCCATTATGCTGTCCGGTGAAACAGCTGCGGGTAAATATCCAGTAGAATCTGTATTGACGATGTCCCGTATTGCAGAGAAAGCAGAATCTGCTCTGAACTACCGTGATTTGTTCAAAAAACAAAGAACGGCTCAGGAAGTTAGTATTACGGAAGCGATCAGCCAATCCGTTTCTATTTCTGCGCTTGACCTGCATGCTAAAGCCATCCTGACGTCCACACAAAGCGGAACAACGGCGCGTATGATTTCCAAATACCGTCCACAAGCTCCGATTATTGCTGTGACAACGCAGGAAAGAACAGTTCGCCGCCTGGCTCTGATCTGGGGAGTACATGCAGTACAAGGCAAGCCTGTCGTGGACACGACGGACAAACTGATCGAAAACGCATTGGAAGGCGGTCGCAAATCCGGCCTCGTTAAAGAGGGCGATTTGGTTGTTATTACCGCAGGTATACCACTCGGTGCTTCTGGTTCTACCAACCTGATTAAAATTAGCTGTGTTCCTGCACAAGCGTAACTTTAGCTTATGCGGAATAACAGACAGGCTGTATCTTTTAGGTATGGCAGGGAGAGCATTCAAGTCACTTAGGACTTGGATGCTCTTTTTTTATGCTCTCCAGTTTCTAATCCTCCAGACCTTCTTTCCGTATAAAATCCAGAAATGCCTGCTGGAGCACGCTGAGATTAGTATCGCGTTGATACAGTATATTTATGTGATAACGCTCATGCTTCTCCTCGGCATCGGGCCAAGGAAGCCACTCTACCAACGGAGCGTCATTACCTTCGTTGTGAAGAACGCCACAGGCAGGGAAGAAGGCAAGTGCTTCCCCGACGCTTACCACTTGCTTTACCGCCTCCCATGAGTTCATTTCCAGATGGGGCTTGATTAGCGAGGAATACGGATCTACAACAGATGTCCCGCTATATCTCACCCATGTGTGCTTGTCCAGCATTTCAGTCCCCCAAATGTCCGTTGGCTTGGAAGAATGCTGTACAGACACAGACCTGATCACTCCAATCTGATCCGAAGCGACAGGCTCTGCCACCGTATGCTCGGGAGGATGTCCTCTGTCATCCAGAAAAGCAAAATCAATCTCTCCCTGTTGTAGAAGCAGTCTGACTTTATCCGGGGATTGAATGTCTAATCGAATTTGGCATTCTGGATATTGTTGAGCAAATGTAGCAATCATAGAGGGGAGTACATATGTGCCCGAGATGGACTCGGCGCCGAGGTGTAATTGTGCCTGCGACTGCTCTGCCAGTTCATTCACGGTTTGTCTTGCTTCTTGCTCCAGAGCAACCATCTGCTTGGCATAAGGCAGCAGTTTTTTGCCAGCTTCCGTCAGCATAATCCTTCCTTGTTGGGAGATGAACAGGGAGACACCCAGTTCCTTTTCCAGACTTTTCATATGAAAGCTGACGGTAGGCTGTTTAATGTGCAATGCCTCGGCCACATCCGTCGCCTTGTGGAATTTGTCGATCATCATTAAAATACGCAATTTTAAAATATTCATGGACTTGAACAGCTCTCCTTATATGGACATCATGTATAAAAAATTGACTATAGATTAATTATATACACAAAAACAATTTATCTATCAATATTTTATATTTCTTTTACAAAACCAAGTCGTTCGTCTAACATTCCAAGCCTACAATGTAAAAGTGTTGATGGTCATAAATAAAAAACCGTCACTTAAATAAGGGGAGGACAATAAAAAATGTTGAAAAAATGGCCGTTCATTCTGATGACTCTTACTATGGTATTTGCACTTGCAGCTTGTGGATCAGCTAACAATGCTGCACCACAAGGAGACGCTGCTACAGGAACAGACAATAAAGCAGCTACTGAACTGACAGGTAACATTCTGGCTGTTGGCTCCACTGCACTTCAACCATTGGTAGAGCAAGCGGGACAAAAATTTATGGCTGTAGATAAATATAAAGGAATTGCGGTTCAAGTGCAGGGCGGCGGTAGCGGTACGGGCTTAACTCAAGTTTCCGGCGGACAAGCGGATATCGGTAACTCCGATGTGTTTGCAAAAGAAAAGCTGGAGAGCGGTGCAGATGAGTTGGTTGACCACCAAGTAGCTGTTGTGGCTATGTCAGCAGTAGCCAATCCTAAAGCAGGCGTAACAGATTTGAAGAAAGATCAATTGGTACAAATTTTCACAGGTAAAATCACCAACTGGAAACAAGTTGGTGGCGCAGATCAAAAAATCGTTATCGTAAACCGTCCAAGCAGCTCCGGTACTCGTGCAACATTTGAAAAATATGCTTTGGGACAAAAAACGGAAGATCTGCCAGGCTCCATTCAGGAAGATTCCTCCGGTACTGTGAAAAAGCTGATTGCTGAAACACCGGGTGCGATTGGTTACCTCGCCCTGTCTTACATCGACAACACAGTAACAGCATTGAAATACGATGGTGTTGAAGCTAACGTGGAAAATGTAGAGCAAGGTAAATATCCAGTATGGGCATACGAGCATATGTACACCAAAGGTGAGCCAAAAGAGCATGTAAAAGCATTCCTGGATTACATTCTGTCTGATGAAATCCAAAAATCCGATGTCGTAGACCTGGGATACATCCCGGTGTCAGGCATGCAAGTTAAACGCGATGCTGACGGTAACATTACGAAATAAGGAGATATACACCTCCTGTTCGGATGAAATGCAGCTAAATGCAAGGTTATATTCACGGAGAAGAGGCGGACTAGCGTCCAGCCTCTATTCTTCCGTTAAAGGAGTCACAGTATGGAACCAATTGAAGGGAAGGCATACATGGAACAGAATAAACGATCCCGAGGTATGAAAGAAAGGCATTACTGGGAAGAATGGACCGGCCGCATTTATACGTCGGTTTGTGTCGTTTTTTTGGTTGCAGTTATTGTCTCCATCGTATTTTTTGTCGCCTCCAAGGGTGTAGCTACATTTGCGGTGAATGGAGTCAGTCTGCGAGATTTTTTCTTCGGTACCAAATGGAGCCCGGATGGTGAGCCCAAGTCCTTCGGCGCACTTCCGTTTATTACAGGCTCTTTTGCTGTAACCGTTCTGGCGGCCTTGATTGCCAGCCCGCTCAGCTTGTGTGCGGCTTTGTTTATGACCGAAATCGTACCGAAATCCGGTAAACGTATCCTTCAGCCTGCGATTGAATTGTTATCCGGTATTCCATCTGTAGTATACGGCTTTGTCGGCTTGACCGTAATTGTGCCGTTGCTGCGGGACGTGTTCGGGGGACAAGGCATCGGGATTCTCGCTGGCTGTCTCGTGTTGTCAGTGATGATTTTGCCGACCATTACGAGTATTATGGCGGATGCATTGTCATCCTTGCCAGGTGGCCTGCGCGAGTCCTCTTACGCCCTGGGCGCTACCCGCTGGCAGACCATTGCACGTGTTATTATTCCGACACTGCTGCCTGCTCTGTTAACAGGAATTATTCTTGGTATGGCTCGCGCCTTCGGGGAAGCGCTGGCTGTACAGATGGTGATCGGGAATGCTCCGCATATACCGCAATCCTTGCTGGAATCCGCTTCGACCTTGACCAGTGTTATTACACTTAGCATGGGCAATACAGCTATGGGCTCGGTTCATAACAATGCTCTCTGGAGCATGGCGCTTGTTCTCCTGCTCATGACATTCATCTTCGTGCTGCTGGTAAGGCTGCTTGAAAGGAGAAACCGGATTTGATGAAAGCTAAAACGACCGACAAAATCGCTACATTTGTAATCTGTTTCTTCGCATTGTTCATTGTCGCACTTCTGGTGGGACTGCTGGGATTCATTTTGGCACGCGGAGTCAGTCATATTTCCTTTGACTTTTTGACCAGTGCTCCTCAGACGTTACGCGCAGGTGGAGGCATCGGCCCGCAATTGTTCAACTCTGTATTTTTACTTATTCTAACCTTGATTATCACCATTCCCATTGGCTGGGGTGCGGGTATATACATGGCGCAATATGCGAAGCCGGGGAAAATTACGGACTTCATACGACTTGTCGTCGAGGTATTGTCTTCGTTTCCGTCCATTGTCATCGGTTTGTTTGGACTTTTACTGATCGTAAATACATTTAATTTTGGTTTTTCCCTGTTATCTGGAGCCCTGGCCTTGGCTGTATTCAACCTGCCGCTGATGGTTCGGACGACAGAACAGGCTTTCCGGGCTGTGCCCAAGGAGCAAAAGGAAGCCGGGCTTGCGCTCGGGCTGTCCAAGTGGAAAATCATTACCTCCATTTTGTTACCCGCTGCGTTGCCAAGTTTGATTACAGGGACGATTTTGGCCGCGGGCCGCATTTTCGGGGAAGCAGCAGCGTTGCTGTTTACAGCTGGGATGAGTACGCCGCCGCTTGATTTCACGGATTGGAATCCATTGCATGCCAGATCTCCCATTAATCCGATGCGTCCTGCCGAGACACTGGCTGTGCATATCTGGAAGGTTAACAGTGAAGGCATCGCTCCTGATTCCAAGGATATTGCCGCAGGTGCTTCCGCGGTATTGGTGCTGCTCGTACTTGCCTTCAACCTGATCGCAAGATGGTTCGGAAGAGTCGTCTACCGCCGGCTGACAGCTGCCAAACGGATGGATTAGAAAGGGGATGGGAAACATGGAACAAGTCATTACGCGAACGGCAACACCTGCAACATCCATACAATCTACGCGCTCGGAACAACTTGCGGTGCAAGCTCCACAACCATTCAGTACCGAGGATTTGAGCATCTATTACGGCAGCTTTGAGGCTGTGAAAAAAGTAAATCTGGCCTTTCCCAAGCAGACAGTGACCGCCCTGATCGGGCCTTCCGGCTGTGGTAAATCGACCTTTTTACGCTCCCTCAACCGGATGAATGACGAGATTGCGTCTTCTTCTACGACTGGGCACATCTGGATGGATGGGCAGGATTTGACCGCGCCGGGCACAGACGTGATCAAGCTGCGTCAGCAGATTGGCATGGTGTGGCAGCGTCCTAATCCGTTTTACAAATCCATTTACAATAACATCGCCTTCGGACCCAAATACCGGGGTGTTCGTAAAAAGAAACAGCTTGATGAAATCGTCGAAAGCAGTCTGCGTAAAGCGGCGTTATGGGATGAGGTCAAGGACCGCCTTCATGATTCCGCCCTGGCATTGTCTGGTGGACAGCAGCAGCGTCTTTGTATTGCGCGTGCGCTATCCGTCCAACCGAAAATTTTGTTGCTTGACGAGCCGGCCTCTGCGCTGGACCCTGTTTCTACAGGTAAGGTCGAAGAGCTGATTACCGAGTTGAAAAAAGATCTGCGCATCGTCATCGTAACGCACAATATGCAGCAGGCCGCACGGATTTCCGATTACACTGCTTATTTTTATATCGGGAGTCTGGTTGAGCATGGCAAAACGAATGATATTTTCACTAATCCTGAAAATGAGCTGACCCAGGAGTACATTATGGGCCGGTTTGGGTAAGCGACGCTGTTTGTCGACTTACTATACATGAGATAGGAAAAAAACCTCTTACTAATCCAGTATTAGTAAGAGGTTTTTTTAGTTTAGTAAACTCTTTCATTTGTATATAATAAAATATATTGATTATTTGGGTATATTTTCATATAATATAATTATCTATTTGTCCTGTATAAATAGTAGCCTAATTTGTCTATATATTGTACTTTTAAGCGTTGGGAATCGAATTATGCAAGAAGCTGAACTAAAACAAAGGGAGAGATTCAAATGAAGTTGAAATTGAGTTCAAAAGCAAGAATGATAGCGATTTCAGGTGCGGTGGTTACAGTTGCATCGGGACTCCTAAATCCCTCTTGGGTCGCGGCACAGGAAATTACGTCAGGTACAGGAGATTCAGTTCGTGAATCATCTACAGTCCCTTATGAGCTAACAACGGATTCAAATGTGGTACAGGCCGTTTATGGTGACGATGTGAATTCTAGTAATCTGGATGGTAATCAAATAATTAGACTATCGGCAGTGGCGAAACCTGCTGCTGTTGTCAATGCTGATAGCATCCTGGACAATATGCGTGATTTCAGCCAGTTTTCTACGGGGAATACATCCAAGGATACTGCGCTTGCCTTAAATATTGTATCCTGGCAATTGCCGCATGGCGGATTCTTCAAAGCTATGGAAAAGAATTATAAATCCAAGTGGGATGGCAAAGCTGCACGCTCTACCTGGAAGAGCAAGGATGGCGTAGAGCTGGGAACATTTGATAACGAGGCTACGACAACTGAAATTCGCTTTTTGGCGGATGTATACAAAAAAACAAAAAATAAAGACATCAAGAACAGTGTACAAAAAGCAGTTGACTTCGTTCTGACCTCTCAATATTCCTCCGGTGGCTGGCCGCAAGTATACCCTAAACGTGGAAATTATTCGGATGCCGTAACTTACAACGATGATGCAATGGTTAGAGTTATGGTTTTGGCTGACGATATTGTGAACAAGAAGCAGCCGTTTGATAGCGATATTCTGGACAATGCATATCGCTCCAAACTTCAGCAAGCACTAAAAAAAGGCATCCAGTACACCATTAAGTCTCAAATTGTAAATAATGGTACACCGACGATCTGGGGTGCACAGCATGATCCGTCTACTTATGCATCTGTTGCGGCCCGTGCATTTGAGCTTCCTTCCAAAACAACTACAGAGTCTGTAGGCATCACGGCCTTCTTGATGTCGCAACCGCAAACGTCTGAGGTGAAAAAAGCAGCTCAGAGCGCTTTGAAATGGTTTGATAGTAACCGGATCGACGGGATCAAATACAACCGTCAGGGTCCGACGTTTTTCCAAAAGGACGCATCAAGCGTAATGTGGTATCGCTTCTACAATGTGGAAGACAACAAGTATTTCTTTTCAGACCGGGATGGCAAAAAATATACGGACATTATGAAAATTAGTAAGGAAAGACGACTCGGTTATGCTTGGGCAGGAAGCCAGGCTAAGAGCCTGCTGAAGCTGGCCTCGGAAAGCGGATATTACAAACTGTCCAAGCCGTTGCCAAAATGATAAAGCCATCATTATAAAATGCTTGGGAGGGCGGAACCATCACGGTTCGGCCCTCTTTTTGTTCCGGGGCGGTAAATATGGTTTAATGGAGAGAGGGCAAAATAGAGATAAAGATGCACACAGATAGGAGAGCTTGTATGACACAAGAGGAGAAACAAACGGAATTGCGCTGGTATGGAGCACCGCTGCGTGTGCGTTATCAGGAAAGCGACCAAATGGGGGTCGTGTATCATGCCAATTATCTGAACTGGTTTGAGATCGGGCGTACGGAAATGATCCGGCAGGCAGGCTTTAACTATCGAAGCATGGAGGAACAAGGCGTTCTGCTGCCCGTTATCGAAATCAATGCGAAATATGTGAGTCCTGCCCGATATGATGATTTGATTACCATTTATACCGCGATTACGGACTTCTCCAGACTACGTCTGAACTACACTTATGAGGTCCGGCGTGTAACAGCTGAGGAGCATCAAAGCCAGGTGGGAAAGGTGTGGACACAGGCAGACACACTTCCGGGAGAGCTGCTCGTAACCGGGGTGACACGCCACGTATGGGTGAGCACTGAATGGAAGCCCGTCCGACTGGATCAGGCGTTGCCTAAGCTGTACACCGCGCTACGATCTGCGATGTCAGGCGGGGAGGGAGAGAAAGCATGATGATGCGCAAACGTCTGTGGCTGTTGCTGCTGCTTATTCCTCTGGCAGAGCTGTACGGGTTTATATGGGTAAGTCACTGGATTGGAGCGGGTAAAACCATTCTGCTTATCATTCTGACGACCCTGATCGGAGCCGCTATGATGCAATTTGAAGGACGCAAGGTCATTGCTGATGCGAAAAATGAAATGAATCGGGGACAAATGCCCGGCCGCAAAATGCTGGATGGATTATGTGTCTTTTTCGGCGGGAGCTTGCTGCTTATCCCTGGATTTTTAACGGATATTATCGGTTTTACGCTGGTTTTTCCTTTGACCCGTGCGTTGTACCGACGCTTTTTATTGAAATGGCTCGAGAAAAAAATGAAAAATGGCAGCATTACGTTTCGGCGGTTTTGACGTAAGCTGCCGTTTTTCCTACTCACATGATCTTAACGGACTCTTCCGGCAAGAATATAGTTGCGCAAGTCCTGAATGACATTGGCGCGATGGAGCGCGTCCACTACAATGAGGGACACAGGTCCGATAATCAGCCCCAACACACCAAACAGCTTGAGCCCGATGAACATCCCAATGAGGGTGGGAAGCGGGTTCAGACCCACGCTGCTTGCGAGCACCTTAGGTTCTACAATTTGCCGTCCCACCAACAGGATGATATAGAGGATCGACAATCCTACCCCTAATGCCAAATTACCCGACATATAGGCATATAAAATCCACGGAATCATCACAATGCCAACCCCTAAATAAGGAAGCAAATCAACCAGTCCGATCATCAAACCGATGGTGAAGGCGGATTCTACACGCAAAATGAACAGTCCAATAATGACGGTCACCGCAGTAATGGAGATTATAATAAACTGTGCGCGCAAATAACCAAACAACGCCTTGCGCAGATCGTGCCATATCCCCGACATGGGCTTGCGAATCGTATCAGGAACCGTATTCGAGAGCATTTGGCTATGTTGTTCCCAGTCTTTACTGATAAAAAATGCCGCTAATACAATAACCATCAGCACCGCGCCCATGTTAGGCAGAGAGGTCAGCAAATTCAGAATACCATTAAAAAATTGGGCAACCAGTGTGGTGACAGCCGAGCTTACCGTCTGGGTTGTTTTATCAATATTGTTGTTAATTGTATGGTAGTAATCCGGGTTATTGCGAATAAATTGGTTAATTTCATTAATCACATTTTGGATCAGATCGCTCTGAGTCCAGTCGATAAACAGGCTTTTAAAATGTTCAATATGCCCGTCAAAGGTCATGGTGAGCCTGATGATCTCTCGAACCATCCGAGTGATGGCCGCAGAGAGGACAATGGCGATTCCGCCTAAATATACAAATAACGAGACCGTGACAGCCATCCAACGTGGCAAGCGGGCCTGGCTGCGCAGAAAGTGAACGAGCGGATTCATGGCATAGGCCACAAGCCAGGCGAACAGGAAGGGATAGATGAGAGGGAACAGCACGTATATGCCCAACAACAGAGCTATAATCACGACTACGACCCAAAGAGCGCGAAATATGCGATTCAGGATCAACCGGCTCAAGCTCTCACGGCTCCTTTCTTTTACAGTTGATTCCATGAAATAAGTGCTTTACTATACATATGCGAGAAGGAGGTGAGACAAGACCTGTGTACAAAAGTGCAAATGGATTAAAAAATTATGTAAGGGGTTTCAAAAAAATATTTATAGAACCGATAAAACATTTGAATGTGTCGGAATAGCCCTGAATGTTCACATAAACGACAAAATCCAGTATAGTGAAAGAAGGTTTAAATATTGACATATGGCGTTAACATTACTTATTTATTTAAAAGGCAAAACTTACTTTTGAAAATGTTTACATTGCAAGTCCGTTCACAATGTTTTTACAAAGGAGAGATGTAACGATGACAGCGACTAAAGGTCTGGAAGGGATCGTAGCGACCACTTCCTCCATAAGCTCTATCGTAGATGGCGTTCTCACGTACCGGGGTTATAACATTGATGATTTGGCTGTTAACGCCGCTTTTGAAGAGGTAGCTTATTTGTTGTGGTTCGGAAAATTGCCTGATCAAGCCCAATTGCAGGAGCTTCGCGACCAACTAAGCGAATATGCTGCCATTCCGGATGAAATTATTACTCAATTAAAGCTGTACCCAAAAGATTTGAGCACGATGGCTGCCCTGAGATCAGCTGTATCGTCTCTTGCCTTGTATGACCCACAGGCGGATGATATGTCGAGAGAGGCCAATGTGATCAAAACCGTCAAGCTTCAGGCGCAATTGCCCACAATTGTGGCGGCCATAGCGCGTGTGCGCGAAGGGCTGGAGCCGATTGCGCCCAAGAAAGGTGTTTCTATCGCCGAAAACTTTCTGTATCAGCTTACTGGCAAAGACCCGGAAGAGACGGCTATCAAAGCGTTCGATCAGGCTCTTGTGCTGCATGCCGATCATGAATTGAATGCATCGACCTTTGCTGCACGCGTGACGGTAGCAACACTATCCGATATTTATTCCGGCATTACGTCGGCAATTGGAGCTTTGAAGGGACCACTGCATGGCGGAGCCAACGAAGCTGTTGCCAAAACCCTGGAGGAAATCGGCGGTTTGGATCAGGTGGATTCGTATATTCAGACCAAACTGGATAACCGCGAAAAAATTATGGGCTTTGGACATCGTGTGTATAAAAACGGTGATCCGCGTGCCAAGCATTTGCACAAAATGTCCCGCGAACTGGGCGAAATGAACGGCGATACGACGTTGTTCGATATTTCGGTTCGAATCGAGGAAATTGTGACTGGACAAAAGGGCTTGAAGCCAAATGTTGATTTTTACTCTGCCTCTGTTTATACCCAACTGGGTATCAAAAGAGACCTGTTCACACCGATCTTTGCCGTGAGTCGTGTATCCGGGTGGACTGCGCACATTTTGGAGCAGTACGAAAATAATCGTCTGATCCGTCCGCGTGCTGAATATACAGGTCCGATTGACCAAAAGTATGTGTCTCCGGAATTACGCTAATCACTTGTTGTACGAATATTGAGGCTGTATACCCTGAATTAAAAAAATAAGGTACAATAGAAGGGACGGCGAGAGATGCGCGTTTTTGTCTATGATGAAGATCACGTCTTTCGCCCTGTACCCATTCATATCTGAGGAGGAAAAGGAACTTATGGCGAAATTTGAAAAGTTTGAGCTCCCAACTGAAGGCGAAAAAATTACGATTGATAACGGTCAACTACAGGTTCCGAATCATCCGGTTATTCCATTTATCGAAGGCGATGGCACAGGCCGCGACATCTGGAAAGCATCCAAGCGCGTACTGGACGCAGCTGTAGATAAAGCATATAACGGCACCAAGAAGATTGCCTGGTATGAAGTATTCGCTGGTGAGAAAGCTTTCAATACATACGGCGAGTGGTTGCCTAACGATACCTTGGAAGCCATCCGTGAGTATATTGTAGCCATCAAAGGGCCGCTTACGACACCGATTGGCGGCGGCATTCGCTCTTTGAACGTGGCATTGCGTCAAGAGCTGGATCTGTACGTATGTCTGCGTCCTGTTCGTTACTTTAACGGTGTTCCGTCTCCGGTGAAGCGTCCTGAATTGGTAGACATGGTTATTTTCCGTGAGAATACCGAGGATATTTATGCGGGTATTGAATATGCCGAGGGCTCCGAGGACGTGAAAAAAGTCATTCAGTTCCTCCAACAGGAGCTGGGTGTGAACAAAATCCGTTTCCCAGAAACGTCAGGTATCGGGATCAAACCGGTTTCCTCCGAGGGCTCAAAACGTCTGGTGCGTGCAGCCATTCAGTATGCTGTTGACCACGGACGCAAGAGCGTAACGCTCGTACACAAAGGCAACATTATGAAATTTACCGAAGGTGCCTTCAAAAACTGGGGTTATGAAGTGGCTGAGGAAGAATTTGCAGATAAAGTATTCACTTGGGCTCAATATGATGCTATCAAGGAAAAAGATGGTGAAGATGCGGCAAATGCTGCTCAAAAAGCAGCTGAAGATGCAGGAAAAATCATCATTAAGGATGCGATCGCTGACATTGCACTGCAACAAGTGCTGACTCGTCCTTCCGAATTTGATGTTATTGCTACACTGAACCTGAACGGAGACTATCTGTCCGATGCGCTGGCTGCTCAAGTCGGTGGAATTGGTATCGCACCAGGTGCGAACATTAACTATGTAACTGGGCATGCTATCTTTGAGGCTACACACGGCACAGCGCCAAAATATGCTGACAAAGATGTCGTAAACCCTGGTTCCGTTATTTTGTCCGGCGTGATGATGCTTGAGCATTTGGGCTGGCACGAAGCGGCAAACCTGATTTACAAAGGACTGGAAACGTCCATTAATCAGAAAATCGTAACGTATGACTTTGCCCGTCTGATGGAAGGCGCTACACAAGTGAAATGCTCCGAGTTCGCAGATACCATTATTAGTAACCTGTAGAGAGGGGAATGCCACGTGACCATTCAACGCAAAAAAATATCCATTGTTGGCGCCGGTTTTACCGGTGCCACTACCGCATTGCTGCTGGCCCAAAAAGAGCTGGGTGATATCGTTCTGATCGATATTCCGCAACTTGAGAATCCGACCAAAGGCAAAGCGCTTGATATTTTAGAGGCCAGTCCTATTCAGGGATTTGACAGCCAGGTCACAGGCACTTCCAATTATGAGGATGCAGCCAACTCGGATATCGTCATTATTACAGCGGGGATTGCGCGCAAGCCAGGCATGAGCCGTGACGATTTGGTAAATACGAATGCAGGCATTGTAAAATCCGTATGTGAAAACGTGAAGAAGTATGCGCCGGATTCTATCGTCATTATTCTGAGTAATCCGGTCGATGCGATGACCTATACCGCCTATCAGACGCTCGGTTTCCCGAAAAATCGGGTCATCGGCCAATCTAGTGTGCTGGATACGGCGCGATATTGTACCTTTATTGCACAGGAACTGAACGTATCCGTCGAAGACGTGCGTGGCTTCGTATTGGGTGGTCACGGTGATGATATGGTGCCGCTGGTACGCTATTCCAGCGTTGGTGGTATCCCTATCGAAACCCTGATTTCGCAGGAACGTATCGAAGCGATTGTAGAACGGACGCGTGTCGGTGGCGGGGAGATAGTTAACCTGCTGGGTAATGGTAGCGCATACTATGCCCCGGCAGCCTCGCTTACGCAGATGACAGAAGCGATTGTGAAAGACAAAAAACGTATTATCCCGGTCATTGCCTATCTGGAGGGAGAGTACGGTTATCAGGACTTGTTCCTCGGCGTACCGACACTTCTTGGTGGTAATGGTATCGAAAAGGTGTTCGAGCTGGAATTGACCGACGAGGAAAAAGTAGCGCTTGATCAATCCGCCGAATCAGTCCGCAATGTAATTAAAATAGTAACCGTATAGGTTCGATTTTCTACTAAAACGGTATACTTTTACTTGAAGAGGTGTCCCAAAGCCATAGTTATGGCCGACGGACACCTCTTTATATAGAATTTAATTAATTTCCCCGGTATAATAGATTTCGTATGCGTTGATAGTGTACATAGAAAAGCATGTCCCAAAACACTGAAATGATGACATTCAGGTAAACAAAGAAATGGAGGCTGAAAACTATGTTTTTTATTCACATGATCGGATCGCTGGCGCTGGGTTTTTATATATTGCTCCCCTTCGTAGTTGGCAAAATCGACAAGCTGGCCCCCTCCGTGCAGGAAGGAACGATATCGGCTGTTCAACTATTGAACCGTTTGGCTCAATTTGCAATGATCATTTTGCTCGTTAGCGGCATCTATATGATTTTTGCTTGGGGTCCATATTCCGTAGCATGGATCGTCGTCGTTTTGCTGCTGTTTCTGGCTATCTCCGGCATCGCAGGTGCTATGGGCAAGCCGTTACGTTTATCGCTGGAAGCGATTCGTAACCAACAGCCCATTACGCAATACGCTGGAAAAATGCGCATGTTCAGTACATTGCTTGCGGTATTTCTGATCCTCATCACGTTTTTAATGGTATATAGCCATATTATTTAATGAAGCATTTTGCGAGTGGCTGCAAATCGAATGATACAAAATGCTAAATTGAAAAAAGCGGTTTGTGCTGAATAAGCACAATCCGTTTTTTTGTGCGTCCAACGAACCTCATACTCCTTTTTCGTTTAACGTACAAGCCCGTGTGGTAAATCAGGAGTAGGGTGGATACAAATGTTGCATCCTATAAGATATCTAATCTTGAAAGGAGAATGCACGATGGCCAAAAGCAATCAGACCCAACAAACCTTGCCCCCGCAGCATCAAGAACAGCAACCGGGGGTCGAGTCCAAAATGTCGCCTGCACCTCAATTTGAGAAGTCTACCTATAAGGCGGCTGGCAAGCTAACAGGCAAAGTCGCACTCATTAGCGGTGGAGATAGTGGAATTGGACGCGCAGTAGCTGTTACGTACGCCAAGGAAGGTGCTGACGTAGCTATCGTCTATCTGAACGAGCATAAGGATGCTGAGGAGACGAAGCGTCAAGTAGAGCAGGAGGACCGCAAATGCGTGCTGATCCCCGGCGATATCGGAGATGACCAATTTGCCAAAAAAGCAGTTCAGCAGACGGTTAACGAGCTGGGCAAGCTGGACATTGTCGTGAACAATGCCGCAGAGCAGCATCCACAGCAAAAGCTGGTGGATATCACGAAAGAGCAGCTGGAGCGTACATTCCGCACGAACATTTTCGGCATGTTTTTCCTGACGCAAGCAGCATTGCCGCATTTGAAGAAGGGCAGCGCAATTGTTAACACCACGTCGATTACGGCCTATGCTGGTAACAAGACACTCATTGATTATTCATCCACCAAAGGGGCGATTACTTCATTCACCCGTTCTCTTTCGCTCAATTTGGTCGATCAAGGCATTCGGGTAAACGCTGTCGCGCCGGGACCGATCTGGACACCGCTGATCCCTTCGACCTTTGATGCCAAGACCGTCAGCGAGTTCGGAGGGGCGCAGCCGATGAAACGTCCCGGTCAGCCGGAAGAATTGGCACCAGCCTATGTGTATCTCGCCTCAGATGATTCATCTTATGTAAGCGGGCAGGTTATCCATATCAACGGCGGTGAAGTCGTAAACGGATAAGAGAGAGGTTGGGGCATGTGTGCCCTGACCTTTTTTCCTTTTTAACAGTGGAACAAAAAGCAGGTGGCCTGTAGAATGGGACTTAACTTACAGCTGTTATGATCAAAAAATTTCTACTCAACTAAAGGATGGGCATATGTATGAAGTCATTTCGTTTCAGGCTTACCTTGATGATGCTGATTTTGATCGGCGTATCTGTCCTTGCTGCTGGAATCACCATGGGACAAATTTTTAAAAACTCGAACATGAAGGTACTTGAGGAAAATATGGGGCGTGAGATCGACCTGCTTCGGGCTACATTTCCTTTTGTCAGCGCAGACGCTCTTTCCAGTACTGATTACGTCTCCTACTATTCAGAAAAGGCCAAGGAAATTGCACGTCTGACGGACTCACGGGTGACCTTCATTCGCAAGGATGGAACGGTTGTTGGCGATTCACTAAGCGATCCGCGCAAGATGGAGAACCATGTATCACGTGAAGAAATTCGGGAAGCCGCGTCTGAAGGAATCGGACGGACGATACGCTATAGTGAAACTTTGCAGCGAAATATGCTGTACGTGGCAGAGCCTGTTGTATCCGACAAGGGGTTTGACGGATATATCCGTTTGTCCATGAATTTGAAGGCGGTAGAGGAAGGTGTGCAGCGTGGCTGGACGGCGATTGGCATTGGTCTGGTCTTGTTGTTTCTTGCCGCTGGATTGGTCAGTTACCGTATCGCGCGTGGCCTAACCTCGCCTATTGAGCATATTACAGGCGTAGCCAATCGTATTTCCGGGCTGGATTATGACGCAAGAGTTGGCATACAGCGCAGGGATGAGGTAGGGCAACTGGGTGAAGCGATTAACCGCATGGCGGACAGTCTGCAAAACCAAATGAAAACGATACGTGATAATGAGGATTTGCTTCAGAGCGTCATGAGCAATATGACCGGAGGGATTCTCATGATTGATGCCGGGGAGCGGATTGCGCTTGTGAACCGTGAGTCTGAGCGGATGCTCGGTGTCACTAGCACACGGGTGACGGACAAGCCGTATCATGAGCTGAAAAAGCACTACGAGCTGACGAAGCTGATCGAGGGCAGTATACAGAGCCGCGACAGACTGCATGGTGAGGTCCATCTGTATAATCCCGAGGAACGGCTGATTTTGCTCGATGGTGTGCCGATGTATGAGGATGAAGGCAGATATCGCGGCATGCTGTTCCTTTTGCAGGATATTACAGCTATTCGGCGGCTGGAAAATATGCGGAGCGAATTTGTGGCTAATGTTTCCCATGAGCTAAAAACGCCGATTGCCGCAGTCAAGGGCTTTGCCGAGACGTTGCTCGGTGGCGGGGTTAAGGATGAGGAAACAGCCCGTTCCTTTTTGCAAATTATTTATGATGAAAGCGAACGGCTCAATCGGCTGATCGGCGACATTCTGGAGCTGTCCAAAATTGAATCCAAGCGTTCCCCGCTGGATTGCTCTCCGGTTCATGTATCCTCGTTTATAGAATCATTGCTGGAAAAATTGAATAATGTAGCTGCCAAAAAAAGAATTACACTGCATATGGATGTCCCGGATGAACTGTTTATGGAGGCGGATGAAGATAAGCTCCAGCAAATTTTTGTAAACCTTCTGTCTAATGGCATTAACTACACACTTGACGGCGGCAAGGTGAAAATCAAGGTTGTAACAGTACAGCGGGAGAATGACACGGAGAAGGTCGTATTTACAGTTAGCGATACGGGCATCGGGATTCCAAAGAAGGACCTGCCACGCATCTTTGAGCGCTTTTACCGGGTGGATAAAGGGCGTTCGCGCAACTCGGGGGGAACAGGTCTGGGATTGTCCATCGTCAAGCATTTGGTGGACCTACATCATGGGGGGCTTTCCGTGGAAAGTGAGCTTGGTTTGGGCACGACATTTACGATTGAATTGCCGTTATTGCAACAGGAAGAATGAACTAGTTTGGTTTTTACATTCTGTTAACAATGCCGTGATAAAATATACGGGTGTCGCATGAGTATGGAAAAGATTTTGGAATTTTGACCAATGCGCCTTTAAAAGGTAAACAGGAGATGAATTTATTTATGGGACAACGCTTGCTGGTTATTGAGGATGAACCAACGCTTGCCAGATTGCTATCCTACAATTTGATACAAGAGGGTTTTGAAGTAGATACGGAGGATCACGGCAGTGCAGGGTATGAAAAAGCCTCCAGAGAGTCCTATGATTTGATTCTGCTGGATTTGATGCTGCCCGGTATGAACGGACTGGATATTCTGAGCAGACTCCGCCATCAGGGACTAACGACTCCAATCATTATTTTAACAGCCAAAAACGGCGAAGCTGAGGTTGTCCAAGGATTGAAATCAGGAGCGGACGATTACATCACGAAGCCTTTCGGTGTTTCCGAGCTGCTGGCCCGCGTAACGGCTGTGCTGCGAAGAACCTCCGGTGGGGATGAAGGCGTGCTATCCGATCAGAAAGACGGCTCCAAAATTCAATTAGGCGAGCTGGAGATTTATCCTGAGAAATATGAAGTGATTCTCGGAGGACAATCCATCAGCTTAAGGCCGAAGGAATTTGAGGTGCTCCTCTACTTGTCCCGTAAGCCGGGCGTGGTATTGACTCGCGACGATCTGATGAACGCGGTTTGGGGCTTCGACTACATTGGCGGTCAACGGACGGTGGATGTGCATGTTAGCTCATTGCGTAAGAAGCTGGAGCTGGATCCCGATTCGGTTCATATTGATTCGATTCGCGGAGTCGGATACAAACTGGTTGTTAATAAAAAAAGAAGCGCTTCTCATTTACTATAAATGAGGAGCGTTTTTCTTTATGTTCGATTTTTGTATGCGACGATTTTTGTGTCCATTTCGTGATTTTACATTTCGTTAACATAAACAAACGTTACAATCAACAAATGACCGATATGATGTTCCCGTCACTTCAAGTAGTTAAAAAAGGGGACTTCAGAACGATGATAACGGAACCAAAGACCCAGCCGAGTTCCACTGCCGTGATTGAACGTGAATCTAACAAGCCAATTACTACCTACGTGCCTTGCCGGGAGGTTCCGATCATTGGTACGGATATGTCTTGTAAAGAGCTATTAGCACTAATGAAAACGCAGGAAGACATTCCTTGTGTCATTGTCGTTGATAAAAATGGCCTTCCGTTGGGCATTATTATGAGAGATGCGTATAACCGCCATTTTACGGGCAGGTTTGCTGCGGCTCTGTTTTATGACAAGCCTGCTGCGATATTTGCCGACCCCGATACATTAATTGTGGATCTGGAAAGCCCGGCATCGGACATTGTAGAGCAGGCGATGCTGCGCCAAGATCAACGATTTTACGATTGTTTGTTAATTAAGGAGGGGACGAGGTTACTTGGCGTGCTAACGATTCGTGATATCCTGACGGTTGTACAGCGAATGCAAAGAGAAGCGGACGAGCATCGGGGTAAGGTGGTTCGGCATAGCTATGATGGTGCCCATCGGATTCAGACAACTGTGCTGGATGCCGCTAAAGAGGCCGGTGACAGTGTGCGTCTAACCCGCTCGATGAGTGAATTATCACGCCGTGGCAAAATAGAACTGGAAGATGTTCTGCTCTCCTATCGTGCAGTCACAGAGCAAATGAAGCGCCAGCATGAGCAGATTACAGCGCTTACCCAATCGCTGAATGACATTGCAGGCATGGCTTCCTCCATCCGCGCACTCGCGGATCAAAGTGGACTGCTGGCGATCAACGCTTCAATTGAAGCAGCACATTCCGGCGAACACGGGCGTGGCTTCCAGATCGTGTCTCAGGAGGTGCGGAATATGTCACTTCAGACGAAGGTCTTTTCCGCACAGATTACAAGCTTGCTTACAGATATTGAACAAATGCTGCGTGACACTGCCGATCTGACGGATACGAGCATGCAGCAGATTAATAGCGGCTCCCGGTATATATCCGCTGGAACCCAAACATTTACCCAACTGTTACAGGCCGTTGCTGAAATTGAGACCAAAAACAACGAAATGTCCCGTTCCGCAGAGGAAGCGGCTTTGAATGCAGCCGGGATTGCACAGGAGCTGGAGCTTATGCTGAATTCCTGATCATTTTACATACCGTTAACAAATCCACCACACTGAATTTACACACAGCTTATATAATCTTCATATTGTGCAAATCAGGTGCAATGCTTGAGGACCATAACTGCAACACGAAGGAGATCATAAATCAATGAATGATTCCGTTATTCGGATTGATAAGCTGAACTTGTATTATGAGAATTTTCAAGCGCTGAAACATATAAACCTGGATATTCCTGAAAAAACGGTAACAGCCTTCATCGGACCGTCCGGCTGCGGTAAATCTACCTTGTTGCGTACGCTGAATCGGATGAACGATATGATACCGGGAACGCGTATTGAAGGTACGGTGAGTATCGCAGGCCAGGATATATATGGCGATACGATGGAAGTAGAAGCTCTGCGCAAGCAGGTGGGGATGGTTTTTCAACAGCCTAATCCGTTTCCTAAATCTATTTATGATAACGTGGCATACGGTCCGCGTCTGCATGGAATCCGGCAAAAGGACAAGCTGGACGAACTGGTGGAGCAAAGCTTGCGGCAGGCGGCACTCTGGGAAGAGGTTAAGGACTTTCTCAAGCGTTCAGCCCTGAGCTTGTCCGGCGGACAGCAGCAGCGGCTGTGCATTGCTAGAGCGCTTGCTGTGCAGCCAGATATTTTGCTTATGGATGAGGCAACGTCAGCGCTGGACCCGATCTCCACGATGAAGATTGAAGAACTGGTTCAAGAGCTGCGTGACAGATATACGATCGTCATGGTGACGCATAACATGCATCAGGCGGCTCGTGTGTCCGGTCGTACTGCTTTTTTCTTGAACGGTGTTGTGGTAGAGGCGGCAGATACAGAGACGATGTTTTCCACGCCGCAGGATTCCCGTACGGAAGATTATATTTCCGGCCGGTTTGGCTAAAGTTGACCAGATTAGTAATGCCAGGAGGGGTGACTTCGAAATGATTCGCAGAAAAGGTTTTGATGAAGGATTAGATGAGCTGAGAGCCGTACTGCGCGAAATGGGTGCACATGTATCGAAGGCACTCGATCAGGCCATTGAATGTTTGCAGACCAAAAATACGGAATTGGCCCAGCAGGTGGTCAAAAATGATGCATCTCTCAATGCGCTGGAAGAGAACATTCTCGATATGGGCTCCAAGCTCATTATTACCCAGCAGCCGGTAGCCAAGGATTTACGCCGGATCATTGTTGCTTTTAAAATTTCCAGTGATCTGGAAAGGATGGGGGATTTGGCCCTCGATATTGCCAAGGTCACGCTGCGTCTGGAAGGGCAGCAGGTCATCAAGCCGCTGGTGGATATTCCGCAGATGGCTTCGATCGTCAAAGAAATGATTGACGACGCAATTACATCCTATCTGGATGAAAATACAGATTTGGCTTATAAAATGGCCAAAGAGGATGATCGTGTAGATTCCATGTATAGCCATATGATCAGCAATCTGTATGTGTTTATGGTAGAAAAGCCTGAGGAAGCTCCACAAGGCATGCTGCAACTGCTCGTCGGACGATATATTGAACGGATTGGTGACCATGCGACGAATATCGGTGAAAGCACTGTATATCTCGTGACAGGGGAGCGACCAGATTTGAACCAGTAGGGCTTTTCAGGTATATAGCGGTTGTTTCTGACCCAGACTTGTCTTTGTGCAAAAGACGAATCTGGTTAGGGAGCAGCCGTTTTTTTCTGAAAAAGGAGCCTTTATGTTAAGATAGGAAAAGGAATGCGTAAAACGAAAGAACGTTTCGAATGCATTGATGAACTTGCGAGGTGCTAAATGGATAAACTCATGCTTATAGATGGCAACAGTATCATTTACCGGGCGTTTTTCGCTATGCCGCCGTTAACGAATTCGAGCGGACAGCAGACGAACGCGGTGTACGGATTTACAACGATGTTGCTGCGGCTTTTGGAGGAACACAAGCCGACACATATTCTGGTTGCCTTTGATGCTGGAAAAATAACGTTCCGTCACAAAGGATACGAGGATTACAAGGGTGGACGGGAAAAAACGCCGCCGGAGCTGTCCCAACAATTTCCACTGCTGAAAGAGCTGTTGACCGCCTTCGGCATTGCCCAGTTTGAGCTGGATGGCTATGAGGCGGACGATATCATTGGAACCCTGTCTAAAACAGCGGACGAAGCTGGTTTTAACGTGCTGGTGGTTACCGGAGATAAGGATATGCTTCAGTTGGCTTCGGACAACGTCACTGTCGGCTTAACCCGCAAAGGGGTTACCGAGGTGGAGACGTACGGACCTGAGCAGATTCAGGAGCGTTATGGCTTGAAGCCGCTGCAAATCATCGACCTCAAAGGTCTGATGGGCGATACGTCGGACAACATTCCGGGGATTCCGGGCGTGGGGGAGAAGACTGCGCTCAAGCTGTTGCACCAATATGGCTCGGTCGAAGAGGTGCTGGCGCATACGGATGAGCTGAAAGGCAAGATGAAAGAGCGCGTTGAAACGCATGCAGATGATGCACGGATGAGCAAGGATTTGGCGACCATCTATCGGGATGTAACGCTGGACAAGCAGCTGGAAGATGTTGTCTTCGACGGGCTGCAAGCAGAAACAGCGGGACCTGCGCTGGCGAAGCTGGAGTTCAAGTCCTTGCTGGAGCGTTTATCCTTTTCGGGTGAGGTTGGCAGTGCTGGAATAGACGTAGAGGAAGCTGCGGCTGACGTGACCGTATTGGACGAACAGCTGATTAGCGAGCTGGTACATGAACTGGATACCGTCGATCTGCTACATGTAGAGACCCATGGCGATAATCCGCATCATGCTGAAATTGTGGGTCTGGTCTTTGGCGGAGCGGGGCGACAGTTTTTTATGACCTTGGATGTACTGCACACTGATGCAGCCAAGCCTGTCCGTGAATGGCTCGCCGATGTTGGGCGCAAAAAGCGGGGGCATGATTTGCACCGTACGGATTTAGCCTTGCATTGGCACGGGATTGAATTTGCCGGGGCGGAATTCGATGTACAGTTGGCCGGATATTTGCTGGACCCGACGGATGCAAACCAGTCGCTGAGCGGATTGGCAGCCAAGCATAGCTTGTCCTCGATTCGTCCGGACGATGAAGTGTTCGGCAAAGGCGCTAAATATAAAGTACCTGACGTGGATGTGCTGTCCGATCATGTGGCGCGCAAGGCGGCGGTGATTGAAGCGCTGGTACCTGTACAGCAGGCCGAGCTGGAAAAAACGGAAATGCACAAGCTCTTCCATGAGCTGGAGATGCCGTTGTCCCGCATTTTGGCGGATATGGAGAAGCAGGGCATTTTGGTGAATGTGGAAGAACTGCGCGCTTTGGGTAAAGAATTTGAAGCCCAGATTGAAACGCTGGTGCGCGAGATTTACATCATTGCCGGTGTAGAGTTCAATCTGAATTCGCCCAAGCAGCTAGGTGAAATTTTGTTCGATAAGCTGGGCCTTCCTGTTATCAAAAAGACGAAAACCGGGTACTCCACCGATGCCGAGGTACTGGAAAAGCTCGCCCCCTATCATGATATTGTGCAAAACATTTTGCAGTACCGTACCATTGCGAAACTCCAATCCACGTATGTGGAAGGATTGCTTAAGGAAATTTCGGATAAAACGGGCAAGCTGCATACGTATTTCCGACAGACGGTTGCAGCAACCGGACGATTGAGCAGTCAATACCCAAATTTGCAAAATATTCCGATTCGTCTGGAAGAGGGACGTAAAATCCGTAAGGTATTTGTGCCGTCCGAGCCGGGCTGGTCTATTCTCGCGGCGGACTATTCGCAGATCGAGCTAAGGGTGCTGGCTGACATTTCGGATGATGAGCGATTGAAGGAAGCCTTTGTCCACGACATGGATATCCATACGAAGACCGCGTCCGATGTGTTCGGCATCCCTGCGGAAGACGTAGATTCTAACATGCGGCGTTCTGCCAAGGCGGTTAACTTCGGGATTGTCTACGGGATCAGTGATTACGGTTTGTCGCAAAACCTGAATATTACGCGCAAGGAAGCGGCTCGCTTTATTGACCAATATTTTGACGTGTTCCAGGGCGTTCGTCGTTACATGGATGATATTGTGAAGGATGCGAAGCGGGACGGATACGTAAAAACGCTGCTGGAACGCAGACGTTATTTGCCGGAGATTAACGCCAGCAACTTCAACCTGCGCTCGTTCGCGGAGCGTACCGCCATGAATACGCCGATTCAGGGTACCGCAGCCGATATTATCAAGCTGGCGATGGTGCAGATGGACGCGGCGCTTCGCGATCGTAATCTTCGTAGCCGTATGCTGCTTCAAGTACATGATGAGCTTGTTTTCGAGGTTCCGCCGGAGGAATTGGAAACGATGAAAGAGCTTGTCCCGGCTACGATGGAAGCGGCGCTGAAGCTATCTGTACCGCTCAAAGCGGAAGTTAGCTATGGAAGTAATTGGTATGAAGCAAAGTAAGTTATTCAATGAGTAGATAGTCCCAATTTAACGCTGCTTCCGTTATAATATAGGGTGAGGTGAAGACATCATGCCGGAATTACCGGAAGTAGAAACGATTAAACGAACGTTAAACGAGCTTATCGTCGATAAACATATAGATCATGTGACCGTGAATCTGCCGCGCATTATTCAGCGGCCTGATGATATACACGCTTTTGCTATGGAATTGGCTGATCATCGCATTACAGGAGTGGAGAGACGCGGGAAGTTTTTGCGGATTCTGCTGGACGGGCTGGTGCTCGTTTCCCATCTCAGAATGGAAGGACGGTATGGCCTATATTCGCAAAATGATCCTGTGGAAAAGCATACTCACGTTATCTTTCATTTTACGGATGGAACGGAATTACGCTATCAGGATGTTCGCCAATTCGGCACAATGCATTTATTTACGGAAGGACAGGATTTGCTGGAAAAGCCGCTGAACAAGCTCGGTCTGGAGCCGATGGACGAGTCCTTTACACCGGAGGCGCTTCGCGCCGCTGTGGGGACCCGTTCGACTTCGATCAAGGCTGCGCTGTTAAACCAGTCATATGTCGTGGGCATCGGGAATATTTATGTGGATGAGTCGTTGTTTAAGGCGGGTATACATCCGGCACAGCCGGCCAAAAGCTTGGAGGGTGACCAGTTCCGTGTGCTGCATGAAGCGATTATCTCCACACTGAGCGCTTCGATTTTGGTCGGAGGATCGTCCATTAAATCATTCGTCAATGGACAAGGCCAATCGGGCGACTTCCAGCATCAATTGCAAATCTATGGACGTAGCGTTAAGCCTTGTGTTCACTGTGGTACATTGATCGAAAAATCCGTCGTAGCCGGACGTGGTACCCATCATTGCCCAGTCTGCCAGCCTCTGCGTTAAACAGGTACAGTCACCCAAAGCCCATTCCTCTCATATATTGATTCCAAGTACCAATACTGCGAAGGGTTTCGGCTTCTTTAAGGCCCTTCCTTTCGCAATGGGAGGGAATTGGAGTGGCTAATCATTGGGGAGCCCTGCTGCTGCTGGCATTTGCACTAAGTCTGGACAGTTTTGGAGTCGGTGTTACATATGGGCTACGCAAAATGAAAATTCCATTGCTGTCCATTGTCATCATTTCAGTATGCTCAGGTTTGGTCATTGGCATATCCATGCAGCTAGGCGCATTATTGTCGCAGGTTCTGTCTCCTGTATATACGACGGTTTTTGGCGCTGTCATTCTGATTGGGATTGGCTGCCACTCTTTGTATCAGTCCCTGCATCGCAAAGAAGATCTGATTGATGATCCTGATCCTGAGAACAGTAATGTTCTGGTAGGGGAGAAATCTTTAGAAGTACAAGAGGAACGGACCGTATTTTCTTTGGAATTCCGCAAATGGGGTCTCGTTATTCGGATTCTCCGAAGTCCGTCTGCTGCAGATATGGACCGTTCAGGCAGTATATCCGCTATGGAGGCGGTTTGGTTAGGTATCGCTTTATCGGTAGATGCGTTCGGTGCAGGATTGGGAGCAGCTATGCTGGGCTTTCAGCCACTCGCTACTGCGCTGGCTATTGCACTATTCAGTGGGACATTTTTGATTGCAGGTATGAAAACAGGTTTCTGTCTGTCGGCATTCCGATTTATGAAGGCGCTGGGTGTGTTACCGGCATTATTATTGATTATGATGGGTATATTGAAGCTGTTATGAGGTGAAAGAGCATGAATATCGGATTAACCGGAGGTATTGCTACCGGTAAAAGCACCGTGTCGGCTCTACTGGTCGCCAAGGGTGCGCTGCTGATTGACGCAGATGCCATTGCCCGGGAAGTAATGCTTCCGGGGCACCCGGTGCTGACGGCGGTCATACAGCATTTTGGACAAGCTGTGATGAACAGTGATGGAACTTTACACCGCAAAAAGCTGGGCGAGATTGTATTTGGAGACCCTGCTCAAAGGCAGGCGCTTAACGATATTACACATCCTGCGATTCGTGAGGAAATGCGTACGCGCATGGAAACTTACGAGCAGGAACAGCCGGACAAGCTTGTTTTGGCGGATATCCCGTTACTGTATGAGTCCGGGCTGGAGAGCTTGTACGATGAAATTATGGTGGTATACGTACCACGTGATGTGCAGCTCCGGCGTCTGATGCTCAGAGATGGATTGACCGAGGAACAAGCTGGCCTTCGGTTATCCTCGCAAATGGATATTGAACAAAAAAGAAGCCTGGCCGATATCGTCATCGACAATAGTGGAACACAGGCTGAAACAAAACAGCAAATTGATCAATTCTGGCAGCGAAAGGGACTGGCATGAATATTTTGCGCAAAAAAAGAGTCCTGCTGACTTTGTTTGTTGGGTTTGTCTTGATTCTGTTTTTTAATTCAAACTGGATGTCGTGGTTCTATCCGATTCAATATAAGGATGAGATCCGGCAATACTCGCAGACGTATGAAGTGGACCCGTTTTTGGTGGCGTCCATTATCCGTGTTGAGACGAACTTTAAGACCAGCAAGCAGTCGCACAAGGGTGCACTGGGACTCATGCAAATCATGCCCGATACGGCGAATTGGATTATGGACAGCGCCCAGATCCAAAAGGTTCCGCTGGATAGCGTCAAGCACGAGCCAGGCACCAACATTGAGCTGGGAACCTGGTATGTGCATAACCTGTCGATGAAATTTAAGGATAATCCGGTAGCTATCGTTGCGGCTTATAACGCAGGCCCCGGTAAAGTGCAGGAGTGGCTGGATAAGGGCGTATGGGATGGGAAAGAACAATCCATCAAGCAGATCCCTTTTGGCGAGACACGACATTATGTACAGCGGGTTATTTACTACTACAGGCAATACACCAAAATTTATAATCAGTTTTAACGGATGACGAGGCTGCGTGTAAATATGTCATGACAGAATGAGCCTGATGGCATTAAAATGAAAAAAGCGCAGGATAGGCTGCATTTAGCAGCCCGTCCATACACTTTTTCTTGTTGCTTCTGCGTTATTACCGCGATTATTGGTATTGACCTGCCAATTGTTGTTCGGCGATCGTTACGAGGCGTTTTGTGATGTAGCCCCCGATCGAACCGTTCTCATAGGAAGTCATGTTACCTTGGTATCCATCTTGAGGAATGCTGATACCCAGCTCTTGAGCGATTTCATATTTCATTTGCTCCAGAGCGCCGGAGGCTTTGCTGACTACCAGGTTGTTGGAGTTGCCATTGTTTCCTTGTGCCATTGTTGTTCACCTCCTCGCGACGTGGTAAACCTATTATGAACCGTTTTGACAAAATTATTACGAAAAAGTACAGGGGATTTATTGGAAAAAGAAAGTGGTGAATTTATGAAATGTCCTTACTGTGCTTACAATGGAACAAAGGTGCTGGACTCGCGGCCTGCGAATGATAACAAGTCCATCCGCCGCCGCCGCGAATGCGAGCAATGTGCCAGGCGTTTTACCACCTTTGAAATGGTGGAGGAGACTCCACTGATGGTCATTAAAAAGGATGGCAGCCGTGAAGAATTCAGCCGTGATAAAATGCTGCGCGGTCTCATTCGGGCCTGCGAGAAGCGTCCTGTATCTGTCGAGCAACTGGATATGATCGTATCCCAGGTGGAAAACGCTATCCGCAACACAGCCGCTACTGAGGTGGACAGCCAGCAGATCGGCGAGCTGGTCATGGAACAGCTCTATCCTGTTGATGAGGTTGCCTACGTGCGCTTTGCGTCCGTATATCGGCAGTTCAAAGACATCAACATGTTTATGAAGGAACTGAAAACACTTTTATCCAAAGATACAGCCAGCGACTAGATCGCTGACTGTATCTTGGTTGATGGCGGAAGGGTAATTATAATTTTTTTTTATTAAAGTATTGACACAGGGATGAAAATTTTATATGATATAGGAGTCGCTTGAAACGTTTTTAATTACATATAATGGGGCCTTAGCTCAGCTGGGAGAGCGCATCGCTGGCAGCGATGAGGTCAGGGGTTCGATCCCCCTAGGCTCCACCAATTTTATATTATGGACTCTTAGCTCAGTTGGTAGAGCAGTTGACTCTTAATCAATTGGTCCAGGGTTCGAGTCCCTGAGAGTCCATCCTTTAGAAAAACGGCAGAAATGTCGTTTTTTTGTTTTGAATTTAGCTTTGTTATCCTTCGTGGTCACACGTTTGGTCACAGAAGGCCCTACTTTCTTGATGAAAAATAAACGCCATGTTCTCTTTAATGAGGACACGACGTTTATTTTAGTTTTACTCGATGCTTTTAAGAAAGGCAGTCATTCAACCTATGAGCTTGTTACTTATGATCAAATCCGTTAAAATCCCTGAGCATTTCAATAAAATGTTCAAGTTGTTCATCGTCCCATCTTGAAATGTGTTCGTAAAATACAAATTCTTTCTCTTTTAGAGCATCCATCGTCTTTTGTCGCCCAAGCTCAGTGAGGGATAGAAGTATTCCTCGACGATCATCAGGGGAGGCTTCCCTTTTCACATAACCCAAAAGCTCAAGCTGTTTGACGAGACGGCTAACCGAACTGCGATCCATAGCTGTTGATTCCGCCAGCATAGTGGCGCTTGTTGGGCCGTACGAGTAAAGCCAACGGATAATATGGAAGCCCGCAGGTTGTATTGAAGGATTGAAACGTGCTGCAGTTTTGACATTTAGCGCATGTGAGGCGCTTATGAGGGCATTGATTTGTTCGCCGAGCCCCAGCTCCAATTGGCCTCTTGGTGTATTTTTGTGTCGATCAACATTCATCCTATTTCACCTAACCTTAATTGATAAAGTAAATCATTCAAGTAAATTAATTGACATATATCAATTAAAATAATATAGTTGATTTATATCAAGTATATGACTACATCAGCTGCATGTCAAAACTTGAGACGGATATAATGGAGTAAAGCAATGAACGGCCAATTACATTGACAATGACTATTCAGTACAAAGGAGAATCACTATGATGGCTAATCCGATTGTTGTAATAACTGGCGGAACGAGTGGTTTGGGGCAACTCGTTGCGATTGAATTGGCTAAACGTGGTACTCATCTTATCCTGACAGCCAGGAGCAAGGATCGCGCAGAAGCTACTGAAAAAATGATAAAAGAAATGATGCCCTCAACAAAAGTAGACTTTTTTTTCGGTGACCTATCCTTAATGAAGGATGTCAGACGTATAGGAAACGAGATTTCAACTGCATACCCCAAAATAGATGTGCTTTTGAATAATGCAGGACTGCATGCATTCGAACAACGGGTAACCTCCGAGGGATTTGCAGAAATGATGGCTGTGAACTATTTATCACCGTGGTTATTGACGCACGCCTTACAGCATTCCTTGAAAAATGCAGGAAGCGCCAGAATTGTCAATGTTGCCTCGGAAGCTTCACGCAATCATGGCGAGCTTAAGCTCCCTGAGGATTTGACCCATATATCTCCTTTTACTGCCAGAGGCTCTTCTGCAATATATGGAAAAACCAAGCTGTATAACATTATGTTTACGGGTGAATTGGCACGTCAATGGACTGGAACGGGCATCAGTGTGAACGCTCTGAATCCGGGGTTTAATGTTACTGGTCTCGGACGTGAGCTCTGGTTTGCATCAATGCTTGAGCGTTTATTGAATTTTTTTCATATTGGTGATCCACGCAGAGGAGCTGATATTATGACTCGCTTAATGGTGGACCCGCAGTACCAGGCAGTAACAGGAGGGTATTTTAATGTTGGAACCGGACATTCGATTGTACCTGTAGACCCCGGTGGAGATATTGCTATGCAAAATAAACTGTGGAATTGTACGAAAGAATTACTGCAACAAAGAGGTCTTCTTACAATATAACCTGACTTTATGGATTACAGCGGTAAACTGAGGACTGTTTTGTAAAAATCCAAGGTGGGGTAGCATGAAAAAAGTTTGATCATTTATAGTATATATATCGTTTTTATGCTATATAATTGGACTTTTTTGCTTAATAAGATCCAGACACAGAGGACTGAAAGACGTTCCTCAATATTTTGTAATGGAGGCTTTGCTTGTGGATAACGTTGTCTCGGAGTGGGCAGAGTCCCATTTTCCTTTATATACGGCTGACAGTATCCATTCGCTGTACAGCACCTCGAATTTTCCGATGTATAAGATTCATGAGAGTGTAACCGTGCTGATTGCGATTGCCAGCGGCAAAGGTATTCTCAGGATTAATGATCAAATGTACGAGCTCATGGAAGGGAGCGTCATCCTTCTCCCGGCCCATAGCCATGCCGCTTTAATTACGAATCTCCAGCAACCACTTCATGCTTATAAGCTTTTAATCCGTACGCGAGAGCAGGCAAATCCTCTACCCACAGGTGTAATGATGCGGAAAAGCGAGGTGGCCTCTAATGCTAATATTCAGTTTTTTCCTTATGAACCTGCGATTGTGGCCCATGTGGAGGAGCTGTATATCCATCGTTTACCTGCTAGTGAAGCCCGTCATGTGCAGAATCAAATTATATTTCACCAAATCATTCTTCTACTGTTGAAACAGCAGGAGGCCAAGTATGCTGCCAGTGAGCAGCCGTCGATGGAACACAGTATTACTTATTTGGAAAACAACTATAGCGAAAAAATAATGCGTGAGCAGTTGGCCGCGATTGCAGGCGTAAGCCGATCACATTATTCTATCCAGTTTAAGCAGCTTACCGGTTTTTCCCCGAACGAATATTTGTCGCGGCTGCGTGTTCACCGAGCCAAAGAGCTGTTAATAAGCGGATCAGGCACGCTTCGGGAAATTGCAATGAAGGTAGGTTACAAGGATGAATTTTATCTAAGCCGTCGTTTTAAGCAGCATACAGGAGCATCACCTTCAAGCTACAACCGCGGATCATCCCAACGTGTGGCTGTATTGCTCATACCTTACGCCAGCCATCTGTTGCTGCTTGGATTGGAACCTGCTGTCACCATTTCGGAAAGCAGCGAATATGTGAAGACGAATGGTCTGGAGCCGCCGCAAACGATGAAGTTTATAAGCACGAACTGCTCTGCTGAACAGGTGAACTCGGTATTGCTCGATACCCACATTGAGCTGATCATTGCAGCCAAACAGCATTTGCACCAATATGGGCTGAATCCTGAGCATTTGCGAGTTGTAGCGCCTATCGTGGAAATTTCATGGATGGAAATGGGATGGAAAGAGCATCTGCGTCGTATCGCACATGCTGTTCAGCGGAGCGATCGGGCAGAGCAGTGGTTGGCTGCTTTTGAAAAGGAAGAACAGGCAGCCCGCTCTCTGGTACAGCAATGCGGAGTCGCTAATGAAATCATAACGATTTTGGTGATTAAGCCGGATAAGCTGCTCGTTTACGGAGCGAGAAATGTCGGATATATTATCTATCAATCGCTTGGACTACGGCCTCCTGAATTGATCGGGCAGGAGATGAAGAAGCTAGGGGATCAATTTCATTCCATTCCCATTGAGATATCCCAACTCGCAGCTTATGCAGGGTCGCAATTATTGGTTGCAGTGTTTCCGGATGAGAAGGGCTCCACCGCACATAGTGAAATGGTATTCAAGTCCTCCTATTGGAACAGCCTTCCCGCTGTACAGCGGAATAATGTACGTCTGCTTGACCTGGATGAATGGTTGCCCTACAATCCGGTTTCTATTCGTTTGCAGCTTCAACGCGCGGTAGCTTTATTTACAAGTGATCAATAGTCCAAGTCATTTTCCAAACAAAAAGGCATGGTTCGGCGCATAGTGGTTCCATATAATTAGTTCATACAAATGAGAATGAATTTCATAATCAATGAAAAGGGTACGAAGTTCAAGATTAGTATCTTATCTACGATATGATGATTCATTGAACATAGCGTTTTGAAAGGGAGAGAGTTATTTTATGAGAAAGCTGTTTATTCCGCTGGTACTTTTACTTGTGGTTGTATTGAGTGCTTGTGGAGGAAATCAGGCGAACCATGCCGAGAATGGTAAAAGTTCGTCCTCTGAGGCTACTTCGGATTCGAAATCGAAATCTACCACTTTCGTCTATCAATCCGAGAATGGCCCCGTAGAGGTTCCGACTCATCCACAACGCGTCGTTGTGCTTACCAGATTTTTAACGGGTAACGTGATGGCACTCGGTGTGCCTCTGGTTGGCGTGGACGAAATGTCCAAGACCAACCCGAATTTTGAAGAAAAGCTGAAAGGCGCCGAGGCGGTAACAGACGAAAGTCTGGAGAAGATCATCGAGTTGAATCCGGATCTGATTATCGGGCTTTCAGATATTAAAAATGTCGATAAATTTAAGCAAATCGCTCCTACTGTCACTTATACATATGGCAAGGTGGATTTCTTAACCCAGCAACGTGAAATCGGCAAATTGTTGAATAAAGAAAAAGAAGCACAAGCCTGGATTGATGATTTTACAGCCCGTGCCCAAAAAGCCGAAAAAGAAATCAAGGCGAAGATTGGTGCCAATGCGACGGTTTCGGTCATCGAGACATTCAATAAGCAGCTCTTTGTCTATGGCGATAACTTTGGCCGTGGAACCGAAATTCTCTATCAGGAGTTCGGACTCGCCATGCCGAAGAAAGTGAAGGAGGCGACCCAGAAAGAAGGATATCTTGCCTTATCGACGGAGGTTATGAAGGATTACCTGGGTGACTATGTCATTTTCAGTAAAAACGCGGATGAGGATAATTCGTTCCAGAATACCGAAACGTACAAGAATATTCCCGCGGTCAAAAATCAACGTGTCTTCGAGGCCGACGCGAAGGCGTTCTACTTTAACGATCCACTGAGTATGGAATACCAATTGAAATTTTTCATTCAACATTTTCTCGGCCAGTAAACGTTGATTCCTATTTCGGGACCGCAACGATTAGGGACGTCTACGATTCAAAGCATGGCAACGATAGGCCTTTCGTTGTAAATCATTTTTATTCGATGCGAAGGAACTGGTTATCTAACAGTTTCTTCGCATATTTCATTAAAGAAGAGATGAGAGTCCGATGAAGATTAAACAACATGCCTTTCCTTTTGCGTATAAGCTCTTTGGCAGTGTGCTGGCGCTCATTGTGTGTTTCATCATTTCAATGATATTCGGTGCAGCGGAAACGACGCTCCACGACCTGTGGCTTGCTCTCACCTCGGGTACCAAGGATGACAAGATTCTCATGCTGCGTGAGATTCGGCTACCCCGCGAGCTGGGGGCGATGCTGGTTGGTGCCGCTTTTGCTGTGTCCGGTGCTATTATGCAGGGAGTTACCCGCAATCCGCTGGCCGATCCGGGCTTGCTGGGCCTGACTTCCGGCGCCAATATGGCGCTCGCATTGGCTTTCGTATTCATCCCGGGCATAAACTACTTCGGCATCATGGTAGCCTGCTTTCTCGGGGCCGCTCTGGGCGCAGTTTTGGTCATCGTCCTTGGCTCAATTCGTCGAGGCAATCTGTCCCCGATCCGAGTCGTTCTAGCGGGAGCGGCTGTATCCGCGTTTCTGTATGCCATCTCGGATGGCGTCAGCATCGCATTCAAAATTTCAAAGGATGTATCCATGTGGACTGCCGGGGGTCTGATCGGAACGACGTGGGGACAAATACAGGCCATTGCACCAGTCATCCTTCTTGGCATCATGGTAGCTCTGATGCTTTCCAACCAACTGAGTATTCTCAGCCTGAGTGACGAGGTGGCGGCTGGATTGGGGCAAAATCTGGTATGGATTAAATCCATCCTGTTCGTCCTTGTCATTGCGATTACGGGTGCATCGGTCGCGCTTGTTGGAAACATGGCATTCGTGGGGCTGATGATTCCTCATATTGTCCGTAAAATGGTTGGCACCGATTATAGGTATATCCTGCCTTTCTCGACTTTTGTAGGAGCTACGTTCATGCTGCTTGCAGATACGCTGGGCCGCACGATTAATACACCTTACGAGACGCCGGTGGCAGCGATCGTGGCGATGCTGGGCTTGCCCTTTTTTCTGCTCGTTGTGCGTAGAGGAGGTAAAGCTTTCTTATGATTCTGTCCGCACTTGTTCGAAAACAACGCCTGATCCTGCTCGTCAGTTTAGGGCTAATTATTCTAACCGCTATAGCCAGCATGGCCTGGGGATACTCGTCTTTGTCGTTTGACAGGCTGCTCCCTGTTTTGTTCGGTCAAGGCACCTTCAAAGAAGAATTTGTTCTGTTCTCTGTCCGGCTGCCACGGATTTTTATTACGTTGCTATCGGGCATGGCGCTTGCGTTATCCGGCTCTATTCTGCAAAGTATCACCCGTAACGACTTGGCCGACCCAGGCATCATCGGCATTAATTCTGGCGCGGGCGTAGCGATTGCGTGCTTCTTTCTGTATTTCCCGATTGATGTCGGATCGTTCGTCTATGTTCTGCCACTTGTCGCTTTTATGGGCGCATTAATAACAGCAGCTTTGATCTATGTTTTCTCGTATAGCCGAGCGAGCGGACTTGATCCCATCCGGCTGGTGTTGGTCGGGGTTGGTTTCTCGCTTGCGCTGTCGGGGATCATGATTGTAATCATCTCCTCGGCGGAACGCTCGAAGGTCGATTTTATCGCGAAATGGATTGCGGGCAATATATGGGGCACGGACTGGCCGTTCATTTGGGCGCTGCTTCCCTGGCTGATCCTGCTTATACCGTTTACCTTGTACAAGTCGCAACGTCTCAATCTTCTTGCTTTGAGCGAGCCGTCGGCGATTGGCGTCGGTCTGAAGCTTGAACGGGAACGCCTCGTTCTCATTCTGACGGCGGTCGCTGCGGCTGCATCTGCGGTATCTGTCACGGGTGGTATCGCGTTTATCGGGTTGATGGCCCCGCACATGGCCAAGGCCCTGGTCGGGCCACGCAATCAGTTGTTCATTCCCGTCGCGGTTCTGCTCGGTGGATGGTTGCTGTTAATCGCGGACACAGTCGGTCGCAATCTCACAGATCCCGACGGTATTCCCGCAGGCATCATGGTGTCGTTAATTGGTGTGCCTTATTTTGCTTATTTACTGCTTAGGAAGTAGCACCGACGCGAAGTCAGGCAGGCTAATTCAAGTAGTCCAGAGCTAGAGAGCTAGAGTCCCGCAATATCAATCCTTAAAAAACGGCAGAGATGTCGTTTTTTATTAGTTTATAAGTTCTGATTTCGAAGTACTACCATGACTGCGATTTCCAAGATAGGATACGTTGTATCTATGAGGAGATTGATTGCAGTATTTTGTATTCAGTAAATTAAATAATCGGCGAGGATTTTCAAGTACTCATCATTCACCAATTTTCTAGGGGAAAATACGGCTGTTAAAAAAGTTAGAGATTTTGAATGTGCGACTTTTTCATTCATCATGGAATGGTTGGCTTCAGGTAAATGGATGACGGACAGCAGCTCTGAAGGCACCTTCTGTCGATATACTCGTTCAGTATCTTTTACATCAACGTTAATATCTTTTCCAGCCAGAACCAAGAGTACAGGAGAATTAAAGTAGCCTAATTCTTCGGTGGAATCAGACCGGAAATTTTTGCCTATAAAGCTCCATCTTTCTTTGGAAATCAAATTGTCTGGGTTGGCTATTTTCAGGTATTCTTCATAAGAAGCTTGTTTTTGTAGTAATTGCAAAATCTGTTGATTGTAGTCCAATCTCTTTGTAATTTTTTGCGGAGTAGCCCCTTCCTGTTCCATCTCTTTTCTGGTGTTAAATTGCCCTTGTGTAATCCAGTTCACGGCGGGCGATACAAGGATGCTGAAAGCAATATTGTGCTCCTTTTTAACGATCTTCGGAATGACCCATCCAGCTTGACTGGCTCCCCATAGGCCGATTTTTTGCTTATCAATCATCGGTAAGGTTCTCGCCCAGTCTATTGCATATCGGATCTCCTGTGCCCGGTCCTCCATGCTTTGATCCAGCCAATTTCCAGGAGCGCCATTAATACCGGGCTTATTTAAGGATAAGGAGGCGTAACCCTTGGAAGCGAACCTTTCCCACAGCGGTTTGTATCCATCATCATATGTGTCATTGATAGGACCATCCCCATGGACAAAAACAACCAGTCCAACCTTTCCCGAGTAGTCCTTAGGCAAAGCTAATGTACCCGTTAATACCCCTTTAGGAGTCGTAATTTGTATTTTTTCTTCCGTCATCTTGTAGGAATCTTGATATAGAATAATCAATATTAAGGCAACAGCTAGACCTGACGCAATACCAAGGATAAGCTTGGATGTTCTTTTCAAAGGTGTTCTCTCCTCGAATGCAGTTTAGTTTCTTTCCAAGTCATCAGATGCCATACAGGCTCCTTGAACCAAAAATGTCGCAATCCATTGCATTTGGATTGTTCTACTTCAAACGCTAGTTTCTGATACAAACGGATGGCCCCCTGGTTCTTATGCTCTACATGAAGCGTCAACACATGAAAACCGGATTCAACCGTAAATTGCTGTGCGAAAGCTAGAAAACGTCGTCCTATTCCCTGATTACGATGACTTGAGCGAATCGCCAAATGATCAATATAGCACTCATCTGAGGCAGGCTTATATTCCAGCGCATGCATACCTGTCAAAAATTTAAATACATTGAAGCAGCCAAACTGTTTTATGAGCGGAGCCCAAGAAATGGGTTTTGTTTTAGGGAGCGAAGAGGAAGGTACTTTCCATTTGAGGGAGAGAATACCGACAACTTCTTGGTTCTCTTTAACTACAAATTGCTTCATAGTTGAAGGATTAGGGTCTTGAACCCAGACCTTCATGAGTAACTGCTGTATATCCTGATCCTCCAGTGTAACAAGAGCTTGAAATTTAGTTTTAAATGATTCCACTAAGAGCTTACATACAGCTTCATAATCTTGCTTTTGATAAGCAACAATGTCAATTGATTCTGGACTCATGTAACGGCCTCCCGCACTCTAAAAAGTTTATTTTACTTGTACTTGAATCTCATATTGCAGCTTGTTGTTGTCGAACATGGATAGGTAGGATTTTTCTACTAAAATAATCTTGCTTTGGCACTTATATTGGTGCTGAGTGACATAGCGCTCTAATTGTTGGATTTCATACTCAATCTCGTCGTCTTCAGTGACGGAAAAATGCTTATAAAGATAGCTACCTTCTTCCAGAATATAGTCAGCTGTTTCTGTCGTTTCATAACATAGCTTCACTTGTCCAGAGTCAGATAGATAATGCAGATCATTTTCAAATAACTGAGGTGGAGCGGGTCGTTGTTCGAATAAATCCCTGGCAGTGAGCTCTTGATCTCTCTCAAATGCAAACCAGAGCTTTAAATGTCGGGGACCTAGCAGCCTAATCTGATACTCATTGTCCTGATGAGTGAGGTTATGATGTTCTTTTAGCACTTTGTGAATAAACTGTTCGAGCAACTTCAAATTAGCTATTTCATCCTGTACCCTCTGCAACGAATCCTCTAAAAGCTGGTTGTAATCATTGGCAGCGTAGGAAGTCATGCATTCTTCAATCTGACCCACAGAGACATTTAATTTACGTAGCAATAAAATATGGGAAAGCTGATAAATTTCATCAAGCCCGTACATTCGATATTGATTTTTTTCTGTGTATGACGGATACAGGATCCCCTTTTCTTCAAAATATCGCAGTTGATGTACAGATACATTCATAAGCTGTGAAAGCTGGCTGATCGTAACGTGCTTTTTCAATGACAAGACTCCTTATGGTGTAGTTGAATAACTTCACTATAAACCTTAGGTCAGACCTAAGGTCAATAGCAAATTGAGGACAGCAAAAGATGAGCAAATGAACGAACATAAATGATTTACCTATCAGTGATAACCCGTTATAATCATAAGATTAGTGAGCATAAACAAGATGCTTAGGATGAAGGTTAGAATGGGGAAATCATGTTGAAGACTTTCAAAAAGGTATATATTGAAATTACAAGTATCTGTAATCTCGCTTGCAGCTTTTGCCCTCAGACGCAGCGTGTTAAAAAATTTATTGATCCTGAAATTTTTCGCGACGTTCTTGACCAGGTCAAGCCGCATACGGATTTCATTTATTTGCATGTAAAAGGAGAGCCGTTGCTCCATCCGAAGATTGATCTTTTGCTGGAGAGCGCTCATGAAAAAGGCTTGAAGGTGAATATTACCACCAACGGCACTTTGCTGCCCAAAACCGGACATAAGCTGTTGGGTCAACCCGCGCTACGGCAGATGAATTTTTCGCTTCACAGCTTTGACGGGCATGAAGGCTCGGTAGATCGGGAAGGGTATTTGGGCAATATTTTTACGTTTGTAAGGGAAGCTGTGAAGCATAATGTCATTATCTCGTTCCGTCTCTGGAACCTGACTCAAGATAATTTGACGAATGTGCAGCGTCAGCGCAACCGGGAGACACTTGAACGACTGGAGCAGGAGTTTGGGCTGGACTACCGGATTGAGGAAAAGGTTATACCTGGGAGTGGGATTAAAATTGCCCCCAACGTTTATTTGAATCAGGATCACGAATTTGAATGGCCTAGCCTGAGTGCCCCTGAGGATGATGGAAAAGGCTTTTGCCATGCGCTTCGCAGCCAGGCGGCGGTATTGGTGGATGGAACAGTTGTCCCTTGCTGTCTGGATGGGGAAGGCGTCATTAATTTAGGTAACGTACATGAGCAATCTTTTTCCGACATTGTTGAAGGGGAACGTGCAAATCGCTTGTACTTTGGGTTCTCCAAGAGAGAAGCGGTGGAAGAGCTGTGCCGCAAATGCGGGTACCGTAAACGCTTTGGAACATAACTGAGATTTGGCAGGTGGAGACTTCGAATCTCTGACAAATCGCTATCCCCGTTTTGAGCTTAGGTCCATAGGGAAAAGCCGCTAAATACCAAGGATTGATTGGTGTTTAGCGGCTTTTTTCGCACGTAAAACATGCTCACATTCAATTGTTAACCAGCGCTTTGGCGTGCTGTTTGCCTGCTGAGAGAAGGCTGTCGCTCAGTTCAGGATCATTAACTGAACGTGCAAGCACAAGAGAACCGATCATACTGCTGAACAACGCGCTACCTTTGGACAGATCCATTCCTGCCAAACGGGAGATAAACGTAATCATTCGTTCCAGCTCCTGCGTGAATATCTGCCGGATTTCTTCGGAAGAACGGGCTATGTCTACGGAAAGGGCAGGAATAATACATCCAATTTCTGTTCGATCACGGTGATAGGTGCTTAAATAGTAGTCTATGACAACATTAATTTGGGGATCTTGCTTTTCTTGGTCAACGGCCTTCTGAAGGAGTGCGAGGGTATCACTGACTGCATAGCGACAGGCTTCGGCGACTAGCTCTTCTTTGTTGTCAAAGTGTGAATAGAACCCGCCGTGAGTTAATCCGGCGCCTTTCATAATAAAGGGCACACTTACATCGTGGATACCGTTGGCACGAAAAGCCTGGGCAGCACTTTCAACGATCTTGCTCCGCACTTTCATCTTATGGCCTTTTGGGTAAGGCATTGTAATCACTCCACGGCTTCATAATGCTAGCTTCAAAATATTATAATCATCATAATAAAATGTGTCAATTGCTCTTCATGCCACGACAACTTCAGTAGAGCTGATCGCGACTATTGACGTATACAAAATATGATGACTATAATATATTATGATCATCATATTTAAATAGGGCAATTTTAAAGGGAGGCATCAGGTTATGAGCAAGCTTGAATCTGTAGATACACTGGTCATTGGATCAGGACCGGGAGGTTATGTGGCGGCATTGCGTTCTTCTCAGCTTGGAATGAAGACAGCGATTGTCGAACGCAGTCAGCTAGGTGGAGTCTGCACGCATGTAGGCTGCATTCCATCCAAAGCTTTGATTGCCGAAGCACATCGTTATGAGATACTCAGGCAGTTCAATCAGGCCGATACAGCAGCGTCATTCGTGAATGCTCAAGCCTTCAAGCAGGGGATTGTGAATAAGCAGGCAGGCGGAGTCGGATATTTAATGAAAACGGCAGGCGTGAGTATTCTGGAAGGGGAGGCAAGCCTGGTTGACGAGCATACAGCCATCATCAAGCAAAATGGAGCGGAACAAACCATCTCCTTTAAGCATGTCATATTGGCAACTGGTTCCCGCCCAATCGAGTTGAAAGCCTTTCCGTTCGGCGGACGTATTTTGTCTTCTACAGAGGCGCTTTCGCTCCCAGAGGCTCCGACCAGTCTGGTCGTGATAGGCGGTGGATATATCGGCGTCGAGCTTGGACAGATGTATGCCAAATTTGGAACAAAGGTAACGATTCTGGAGGGAGGGGAACGGATATTGCCGGGGTTTGAGGTGGATCTTGTGGCCCCTGTTGTCAAGCAGTTGAAAACAGATGGTGTAAACATCGTAACTGGTGCGACAGCCGAAAAAGCCGTGCAGAATACGGATACCATTACGCTGCATTATTCAAAAGATCAGGAGCAGCATCGTGTTACCGCAGAGTTTGTATTAGTAACTGTAGGCAGAAAACCCAATACAGATGGCAGGTTAGGACTGGAGCACATTGGCTTGCCAGTGACAAGCAGGGGGCTGATCGAGACAGACGAGCAGTGTAGAACAGCTATTCCCCATATTTTTGCCATTGGAGATATTACAGCGGGTCCAGCGCTTGCCCACAAAGCTTCCTATGAAGCGAAGATTGCAGCAGAAGCGATAGCAGGTCAAGCTGCTAAAGTGGATTATAAAGCCATACCGCTGGTTGTTTTTTCTGAACCGGAGCTGGCTAGTGTTGGTCTAAGTGAAACTGAAGCCAAGGAAAAAGCCTTACCGATTGTCATTGGCAGAGCTTCTTTTTCGATTAACGGCAGAGCATTGGCACTAGGGGCAGCAGAGGGGTATATCAAAATCGTAGCAAAGCAGGACTCGGGAATCGTACTGGGGGCGCAAATGGTGGGTGTCGAGGCGTCAACACTCATTTCGGAGCTTGCTCTAGCCATCGAGATGGGCGCAACCGTAGAAGACTTGGCTCTAACCATTCATCCCCATCCTACATTGGGAGAAGTAATTATGGAGGCTGCGGAGAACGCGGTCAGAAAAATGGATAGTACAAAGTAAAGGCTCCGTAAGAATCACTTCATTGCCTGTGAGAATGATTATCAACTATAATGGGTTATAGTTTGAATCTGAATGCGATCAGGTACGTGGATGGTTTGGATCGGGGGCTGGACAAAAGCAATGAAATTAAATGATCACATCTTGCTCTGGAATCATGTTTTTATACAAGTGATGGATGTTCGTCATAAGAAAATGGGTAAAGGGGAGGAGTTGCGAACCTATAGACTTCCGGCCAGTGCGTTCTTGTATACTCTGCGCGGAAGTGCGCGAGTGCGGCTGGACGACAGCATTCATAGGCTGGGGCGTTTCCATGTGCTGCATGGGGGAAAAGGGATGTGCCTGAGTATCATTACGGAAGATGTGCTTGAATATTACATCATTCTGTACAAGGCAACGTTGGCCCTGCCCGGTCGCAAGGAGATTGCACAATTGTTGGAAAAGGAGAATCCTTTTCAGAATCAGTATGCTTTCGCACCTCATTATCCGCTGCGTCAAAGCTTTATTTCATCAATTTGTATATGAGCTGTTGCAGCAGTTGTATCGACAAGGCATTGAACCCCTTAAGCCCGACCTGGTAGCGCAGGCTGTAGCTTATATTCGTGAGCACTCTAGCCGATCTTTGACACTTGAGTCCATTGCAGAGGAACTGGAGTGCAGCGCTGGGCATCTATCGAGGCTGTTCAAGAATAAAATGCACACCAGTCCGATTCATTACTTGGGTCAGGTACGGACAGATCGAGCAGTTCAGCTTTTAATGCAGACGGATGCTACTTTACAGGAAATTGCGGAGAGTGTGGGGTATCCGGATGCTCATTCATTAAGCCGCAGCTTCAAAAAATACAAGGGAGTATCTCCCGTACGATTCAAAAAAGAGCGGCAACATCATTTCGGAAAGCAAGATCAGGATATGCCCCAAACGATGCTAAAATATGCCCTTCAGCAGACACCTTTGACGCGTTATACTGATATCGATTATCAATATCAGTATAACGCGGAGGGAGATTTATTTATGCACGGAAGAGTCAAAATAACGGCCATGATGATTATGCTGTGTTTATCATTGATGCTGGGAGCTTGTTCCGCTCCTACAAATACAAATGGAAGCTCGCAGACAGAGACTAATCATACAACGACATCATCCAATGAGGATGGACAGGCAACGGTACAAGCAAAAACAAGAATAGTATCGACACTAAAAGGGGATGTAGAAGTACCTGCAAACCCGAAACGAGTTGCATCTGATCAGTATATGGGTCATCTTTTGAAACTGGGGATTATTCCGATAGGAGTCAGAAGCTTTATGCTGAATGAGGCTTGGATTGATAAATCGGGATATCCAAAAGAGAAGTTGGCCGGAATCAAGGATCTCGGCGAATTCCCTATGAATCTGGAGAAGCTGACGGTTCTGCAACCGGATTTAATTATAGGTTCGATAGAAAAAAACATCGACAGCTACCAAAAGGTTGGAACAACTGTGTTCCTGCCATATTGGGAGGGCGAATCTACAGCGGGGCCGCTGGATAAATTTCGCAGAATCAGTGAAATCTTTGGCAAGCAGAAAGAAGCGGAGCAGTGGATCACTGAATATGAGAAGAAAGTCGCAGAGGCCAGAAAGAAAATTGACGGTATCGTTAAAGATGGTGAGACGGTTTCCATCGTGCAAGTCGCGAATAAATCAGTATATGTTTTAGCGGCAGAAGGCGGAAATTACGGAAGTCCAACCATTTATCAGATGCTAAAGCTGCCACCTACGAAGAAAGCTTTAAACATGAAAGAAGGATTCGAAAGTATTTCGCTTGAGGTTTTGCCTGAGTATACAGGGGATCATATCTTTGTATATGGTTCTGAAGATGAAGGGGCCAGTCAAGTTCTAAATAGTGAGCTGTGGAAAGGCCTTCCGGCTGTAAAAAAAGGACAGGTTTATATGTATGGCTCATTCAGCGAAAAGGGCGATGAGTTTGTCATGGAAGATCCATATTCGCTGGAGCTTCAACTCGACACTATTGTGAATATCCTATTAGCCCACAAAAAATAAACTTTTATATAACATTTCCGATAAATCATTTGGTTCAAAGAGAAATAAACCGCTAAATACGAGGGGAAACCCTGTGTTTGGCGGTTTTTTATGGTTATTTTATGATGAGTCAGCTCAGTCGCTTATAGTAGTCGTCACTGTGACGTTGTTGACAGAGGTTGAGGAGGCGCTAGTGTTGAAATTGATCACCTCAATGACTACCGTTACGCCAACAATCAATCCTGTATTTATGATTAGATTAGCAGTGGAAAGCGTTGTTAACCCGCCTCGCTGTAACGTTCCATTTATAAATACATTATAGTATCCGCTACTGGTGGGAACGATAAGTCTGTTTGCCGCGACTGAAGTACCACTATCATTTGTAAAACTTTGTGCTGGGATGGTGGTCACTCCTCCTAAAATGTTTCCAAGCACCACAGGAGCTGTGTAACGATTGACGATTGGAGTGATATTAATATTCGTTGTGACAGCTATGTTTCCAGAAACGATGCTGTCAGCTTTCAGATAGATTCGGATAATAGACAAAGGAATTCCTCCATTTCTAATATTCCAGATATATCTGATAGTTTATGTGTATCATCTGGATATGGATTGGATGGGGAAGAGTCTCTAACTACTGTTTTTTTTCAAGCTTCTTGTGGCTCGTGTGACTATTCGTTTCGTTTCTTTTGTATCCGAAGTCTTCAGCCATGTATCACAAACTTGAAGCACCCACTCGGGATTTGTTTTACTGGCATCATTCAGCCAATTGCCCACGGAGTCCTGTACATATTTGACTGTGTCGGATTTGACAGCTTCCAAAAGTGGAAGAGCCAGCTCTGGGTGTTCTTTTAATTCGGGAATATGCTTGGCCCAGACACCTTGTGGCCGTGTTGATTCGATGGCAAAACGACGGATATTAGCATCCTGATCCTGTACCCAACCATTTAGCAGTTGAAGCGCTTCAACCAGTTGCTTGGAAATCGGTTCTCTCACGGCCATCCAGGCAATTTCACGCACCCCAAAATGTGAATCTGCTGCAAAAGGGCGAATGCTCGCCAATTTCTGTTCTACACTTAAAAGGGGATCAACCCCGATGATATAGGCAGCCCAGCAGCGGATACTGTCTGAAAGATGAGAGGCCATCGCATCAAAGATTCGAGAGCGTTCTTCCTGTGCTTGCTGCTCGAACAGGTTCAGCCATGCTCGCGCGATTGCAGGGATCATTTTCATGATCTTCTTTTCCTGCAAATGGTTCAGCTCGGAGAGAAAGACATCGGATTCTCGCTGTAAGCCAAATTCATCAAGAGCATTTCGTAGCAGTACAATATGATCGACAGCCAGCCATTCGGTGAGATTCACCGTCTCAAGCTGCCCCTGCTGTAGCAGTCGAACCACATCATCAGGGATATCTATTCCTTTGCGAGCCCCTTTTCGTTGTAAAATCGTATCTGCAATTGGAATGAGCCTTTTACTATTCATACTTTATTCCCGCCTTTTTAGATAAATCGAACGATCTTCTAAGCGATTAAGCTAGAGAGAATGAAGAACATGTAGTACCTCCGAAGGTTCCATACGCTTTTTGTAATCAGCATCAGCATATCCTGCACGAATGATACCTTCTTTATCAATTACATAGGTAGCGGGTACTGGCAGCTCCCAGACATTGTCACCATTAAATGAATCCAGTGGAATGTCTAATGTTCTGTAAATTCCATGTGCATATTCAGGCAGTTTGAATTTGAGATTGTATTTTTCTGCTATTTGATTATGCAGGTCACTTAACACAGGGAAACTCAATTCGTTCTTTTGCTGTACTATAGTTGAATACTTGGGAGTTTGTGGACTAATCGCGATTAATTGAGCATGGGCGGACGTAATACCATCTATGATTCGCTGATATGCTTGTAGCTCCAGATTGCAGAATGGACACCAGCCCCCTCTGTAAAAAATAAGAACAACAGGGCCTTTTGTTGTTGCTTCAGATAAGGTTATGGTCTGGCCTGTAAGGTCAGGTAAACTAAATTCCGGCGCTTTGGTTCCAATGCTTAATCCATAAGTGGCATTCATATTGCGAATATCCTAGATCGACTTATCAAATATATCCAGTACTTCTGAAGGAAGCATTTTTTCCATGTCTGCTTTGGCTGCATTCAGTTCTCTTTGTAAATTTTGATTGTCCATTTCATCCACTCCATATCGTAGGTTTTCCAAGTAGCTATACGATACTTCTTTTCTCTGGACTATAGATGTAATGTAGCTTACAACTCCAGCAGCTTTTCCCGATGGATGTAAATGGTTTTAAATCCGGTCTTAATGACCTTCTCTTTTACAAGCTCCTGTAAGGCAGCAGTCACCGCTTCTCGGGTTGCTCCGACTAAATGAGCGATTTCTTGATGGGATAGCGGGAAATTGATTTTATAATACTCATCTTCACTTTGGAGAGAGAACTGATCGGACAGTTTTATAAGAACATACAAAATTTTATCCTGTAAATTCCCCAAAGCCAGATGTTGGGCCAAACGGCTCATACCTGAGATTCTATCGCTTAACACTTTGATCAAGCTCATCATGAATCGCGGATGTTGCAATAAAAAATGTTCGAATCGATTTTTATCCATCAAACAGATATCGCATTCTTCTATGGCTTCTATATACATATCCCGTGTTCCTAATGAGATGATGTCCATGTCACCAAATACATTTCCTTCGCTGAGGATGTCCAAAGTAAATTGCTTCCCATCCGCATTCAGCTTGTACAGACGGACCTTTCCCTTTTTCACAAAATAAAGTCCCTCGGAAAAGGTATCCGGGGTTTGAATAAATGTATTTTTCGGTAGGGTCGTAATGGAAGTCATTTGATCCATTTCAACTAAATCTTCTAATGAGAGACTATCAAGCAGATTGAATTGGGATAGGTATTGAATGCTATTCATATGTTCTCCTTATGGTTGCTGGTGACGTACAGAATCATAATACAATTATAGCTTCTCTAAGGAACTTTGGTCTTCTATTACTCACCTTTTTATAAAGGAGAAGGTAATGAGCGCTTGGGAATCAGGCGGTTTTATGTTAAAGAGGGGATGGTATAAAATAGAGATATATACGAGATACATATGAAAGGGAATGACTATGATCAAATTAAAAGATATCGGTAATTTCGAGGTTCTTCCTGAGATCGCAATGCATATCGTTGAAGGGAATATACGTACTCAGCAAATATACAACATTAAGTCCCTTGGACATTACGCTCATTTACGGGCAGTTGGATGTGTTGAAGCTGCTGGTGGAGCAGGGAGTTCAACTCAATGTGAAAGACAACCCCGCATTCCTGATGGCTCTTTGCTGTGTCCAGCACGATAAGGGCTTTACAGATGGCGATTGAATTTTGGAGCTGGAGCATTGTAGGTTCGACATAAGGAGAATAATCGCTCCCGTGTCTAGCTTTCCTTTTCACGCATGACAAAGGGCTCATGCATCATCTCCAATAAAGTGATCTGCTGATTAGCATAGCGGTGGTCCGGTGCGACTACAAACCATAGCTCATCACGAAATAATTCTTTTGTCTCAATCGTATCCGGGTGTTGCTCCGGCAGTCCCCCATAGCAGACCGGTCCAATATAGCGTTGACTCAGTTGGATGGGATGGCCGAAATCTGCTAAGCACAGAGGGGACCAACCCGAGTGTTTAGCTTTTTTTGCTGTGGTAAAATAACATGGATTGGAACGTCAGAACGTTTTTGAACGTTTACTGCTGAATTCCTATGTAAGAAGAATGGATTTACATAAAAATGGATGTCATCCCCTTTCAATGTAAACGCAACCAAGGCGATGGGGCTTGGAATTCACCATTTTGTAAAAAAATAAAGTTAGAATGAAGTTTTTTGAATCTTTTTGAAGAAAATTGATTGTTTTTTGTGAGGTTTATGGTACGATATGAACAGTTGGGGGAATGAAGATGCTGACGGAAGAAAGATACAAGTTAATAATACAGCGCTTACAAGAACGCGGTGTTGTGAAGTTGCAGGAATTGGTCGATCTGTTGGGCGCTTCTGAATCAACGATTCGGCGTGATTTAATCGATCTTGAAGCCCGTCAGTTGCTAAAGCGGATTCATGGTGGGGCATCCTTGCTGAATCAGAAAAGTCAGGAACCCGGCATGGAAGAAAAAGCATTCAAAAACGTTCAACAGAAAAACGCAGTCGCCCGTATGGCCGCCAAAGAAATTTTGGATGGCGAATGTATTTATCTGGATGCGGGAACAACAACGATGGCGATGATTCCTTACATTGAAGCTAAAGACGTGACGGTCGTGACCAATGGTCTATCCCACGTAGAAGCACTGGTAAGCAAACGAATCAGAAGCTATCTACTGGGAGGGATGATGAAAATTCATACCAAGGCCGTAATCGGGAGTATTGCCCTGCAGAATATGGACAATTTTCGGTTCGACAAGTGCTTTTTAGGAACGAACGGGGTAGATGTGGAAATGGGGTATACAACTCCTGATCCCGAAGAGGCGCTGATTAAACGTCGTGCCCATCAGCTATCAGGCAAAACGTATGTGTTGGCCGATTCCAGTAAGATTGGTGAAGTTACCTTTGCCAAGCTGTTCGAACTGAAGGAAGCTATCCTTATTACAGAATCGGTGCCTGAACGCTCACGTCGATCCATTGCTCAGAAAACTAAGATAATCGAGGGATAACGATGATATATACAGTAACACTGAACCCTTCCATTGATTATATCGTGGAAGTTGAAGACTTGAAGCTTGGTGATTTGAACCGGATGAAACGTGATTTGAAACTGCCGGGCGGCAAGGGGATTAATGTATCGCGTGTGTTGAATCAGTTGGGAGCAGACAGCACGGCGATTGGTTTTCTCGGAGGATTCACAGGCAGGTTTATCAACGATACATTGCGGGAGGAATCCATTAAAACTAATTTTGTAACCATCGAAGATGATACACGAATCAACATTAAGCTCAAGCATGGCGATGAGACGGAAATTAATGGTTTGGGACCTGCTATACGTGAGCAAGAGGCAGATGCACTGGTGCAAAAGCTGTCGGGTCTACAGAAAAATGACATTGTCGTCTTGTCTGGAAGCATCCCGCCGTCACTAGGGGGAGACTTCTATGATCGGCTGATTAGCGTATGCCAGCAGACCGGGGCTGAATTCGTCATCGACACCACAGGTGAAGCGCTGATGAAGGCACTGGTCCATAAGCCACTGCTCGTCAAGCCGAATCACCATGAACTGGCTGAGCTGTTTGGCGTAACTATCAACTCCAAGGAGGGGATTGTCACTTACGGCCGTAAGCTGCTGGAGGCAGGTGCTAAGAATGTACTGATTTCCATGGCAGGAGAAGGAGCTTTGTTCATTACGGTAGACGAAGTGTATCACGCTAATGTACCGGCAGGAACGGTTAAAAATTCTGTAGGCGCAGGTGATTCCATGATTGCTGGATTTGTGGGTACGCTGGCCCTTCATGGCGACCCGATCGAAGCATTCCGTGCGGGTGTGGCATCTGGAAGCGCAACCGCGTTCTCCGATGATCTGGCTACAAGAGAGAAAATTGAACAATTACGGTCGCAAGTCGCGATTTCGAATTGGTAATCCCGCTACATCATGATCTTATTAGGCGTGTGTCGACACGCTGATCGAACTTAGGAGAGTGTGAAAAATGAGAATAACAGACCTGATGATTAAAGAAACGATGATCATGGACTTGCAGGCAACGACAAAAGACGGGGCGATTGAGGAACTTATCGCCAGTCTCGAAGCCAGCGGACGCATTAATGACCGGGCATTGTTCAAGGAAATGATTTACAAACGCGAAGCAGAATCCAGCACCGGAATTGGCGGCGGCATTGCGATGCCGCATGCCAAGACCAAAGCTGTGAAGGAAGCGACGGTCGTTTTTGCAAAAAGCAGTAAAGGCGTAGATTTCGAATCGTTGGACGGTGAGCCGGCGAAAGTCTTTTTCATGATTGCGGCTCCAGAGGGAGCAGCGAATACGCATCTTCGCACACTGGCGGCGCTTTCGCGGTTATTAATTGATACCGATTTCATCGGTAAGCTTATGAATACGCAAACACCGGATGAAGTATCCGAGCTGTTTGATACCAAGCAGGCTGAAGAAGAAGCTGCTAAAGCAGCAAAAGAAACAAAGAAGGAAGCTGCCAAGGCACAGCAAACACCGGACGTTATCGTTGGCAACCCGGATTCTGATGAATTTGTGGTTGCGGTTACCGCTTGTCCTACAGGTATCGCGCACACGTTTATGGCTGAAGACGCTCTCATTAAGAAAGCGAAGGAGATGGGCGTGAATATCCGTGTAGAAACGAACGGCTCGGAAGGCGCGCAAAACGTACTGACGGTAGATGAAATTCGGCGTGCCAAAGGTGTAATCGTCGCAGCCGACAAGAAGGTGGAAATGGCCCGCTTCGACGGCAAGCCTGTATTGCAAAGACCGGTAAGCGACGGTATCCGTAAATCCGAAGAACTGATCCGCAAAGCGCTGAACGGCGATGCTCCAATCTATCGTAGTGAAGGCAAGGGCAGCGCTGAAGAGGCGAAAGCGGAAAAAACTAGCGTCGGCAGTAAAATTTACAAGGATTTAATGAACGGTATCTCTCATATGCTGCCATTCGTTGTAGGCGGCGGGATTTTGCTGGCGATTTCCTTCCTGTTCGAGCAGGTAGCGGGAGCGGATAATCCGATCTTTAAACTGTTACAAACGATTGGCGGCGGAACGGGTGCGTTTCACTTCCTGATTCCTGTTCTTGCCGGGTTTATCGCGATGAGTATTGGGGATCGTCCGGCACTGATGCCAGGTATGGTCGGCGGTTTGATGGCTGTAAACTCTAATGCCGGTTTCCTGGGCGGTCTGGCAGCAGGTTTCCTGGCTGGTTATGTGGTTATCTTCCTGCGTAAAGCTTTTGCAGGTCTGCCTAAAGCACTGGATGGTTTAAAACCAATCCTGTTATACCCGGTATTTGGACTCCTAATTTCAGGCGCGATTATGTTCTACCTGTTCGATCCGATTTTCGGTGGTATTAATACATGGCTTGTCAATGTTCTGAACAATTTGGGTACAGGAAATGCAGTGATTCTGGGTCTGATTCTGGGCGGAATGATGTCGATTGACATGGGTGGACCTTTCAACAAAGCGGCTTATGCATTTTCAATCGGTGTCTTTACTTCCAGTGGTAACACGAACGGGGCTATGATGGCTGCTGTTATGGCGGGCGGTATGGTACCTCCGCTGGCGATCGCATTGGCTTCGACGTTCTTCAAAAATAAATTTACTGAGCAAGAGCGCAAGTCTGGTTTGACAAATTATGTACTCGGTTTGTCCTTTATTACGGAAGGAGCAATTCCATTCGCAGCTGCTGATCCTCTGCGCGTCTTAACCTCTTGTATTGTAGGTTCAGCGATTGCTGGTGGTCTGACACAGTTTTGGAAAATCAATCTTCCAGCTCCACATGGAGGAATTTTTGTAGCAGCTCTTGCCAATCATGCTTTGCTGTTCTTGCTTGCAGTGGCGATTGGCTCCGTGATTTCCGCGCTCATTCTGGGGTTGTGGAAAAAACCGCTTGAAGCGAAATAACTGGCATTAGCCGCTAAACACCAGATTTCTGAGTGTTTGGCGGCTTTTTGTTTATGCAAAGGTGTCGGCTTGCGAACTAAAACGATTTGCGCCTGGCCTGAGCTATCGCCTACAAAGCTCCTTAACCAGTTGCATAAACAGCTTTCGGGCTGAGGACATATATTGCTGATGCTGGTTGCTCTGTAATAGTCCAATAGGAATATTAGGGTCTGCTAGCTGGAGGGGTAAGGTGACCAGGTCATCCGGCAGAGGGAATGACGATAGAACCACTCCGACCGAAGGAATCGTTTTTACAAATGAAGGTATAGACGAGATTTGGCTTACGGTATAAAAAAACGGCATCGACGGAAAGCGGGAAAGCTCTTTTTCCAGCCGGATATGGTACAGGCAGTTCTTCCCTCCAACGATAAGCGGGTACTCATACAGGTCTTCGAGATGAAGCTCGCTTTTTACAGCGAAGGGATGATCACGGGATACAATAAAGGCGATTTGTTCGTGATACACAGATTCAAAGTGCAGGGCAGGAACCGAGTGAGGTTCCCCGCAAATTGCAAAATCAAGCATGTTGTCCATCAAAGCGTTCGAGAGCGTATCCGTGTTTCCAACTGTAAAATGGCACGACATATTCGGTTTGTGCTCCCGAAACTGAAGCAGAACCGCGGGCAGTACGGAAGCCGCCACTGTTTCGATCACACCGATGTGGAGGGTGCCGATTTCCTCCTTTTTCAGAGAGTTGGCCTGATCCAATACATAATTCCAATGCTGAATAAGCCCATTTACCTCTTCTGCATACACTTTGCCTGAGGCCGTTAATTCTGCATCCCAACCTCGTTTAAAAAGCTGAAATCCCAGCTCCTTCTCCAGCCTCTGGATTTGGCTTGTAACAGTAGACTGCGCGTAGTTTAATTTGGCGGCAGCTTTTGAGAAGGTTCCTTCTTCAATGATAGTACGAAACGTGGTTAGCTCTTTCAGATCCATGAACACTCATCTCCATCGGTAAAAATGAATATATTTATGATTATTTTCAATTATATAGATGAAAATAGATAGAGTACAATTAATGTATCCCAACGGACAGGAGAGATAAACATGCCATTTGTACGCGTAGGTTACATGGAGGATCAATACACAGAGAAGGAGTTGCCTGGGATTAGCTGCAGTATCATGAACGCTTTGATCGAACATTTTCAGGTGCCGGCACAAGATTATTTTCAGGTTTTTCATGCTCATAAGGAGAGCGGGTTTTATTATAGTCCGGATTATTTGGATGTACTCAGAACGGACAAGCTGCTTTATATCCAAATTACGATGGGATCGGGTAGAACTACGGAGCAAAAAAAGAGTTTCTACCAAATGTTAGCTGAACTCTTATCCACCGAATGTAAGATCAGGCCGGAGGATGTATTTGTAACACTGGTGGAAGCTGAATTAGAGGATTGGTCCTTTGGCAACGGGCTTGCCCAGATGATTCTTTAGCTGGAAACTGCACATTTGCATACGATCTGCATAACTGCACAACGGGGACGAAGGGAAGTGCTGAATGAATGAAGCATAAATTAATCATGTCGAGTGTGCGGGAAAAGGTTGGTGATTTTGCACCCGCTTTTGTGAGCTATACAGAGGATGTTCTTTTTGGGGATGTATGGAGAAGAAGCGAGCTATCTCTCAGAGAACGGAGTCTCATAACCGTTTCCGCCTTGGTAGCGGGTGAGCATGGGGGGCAGCTTCCCTATCATCTGAATTTGGCCAAGGATAACGGATTATCGGAAGAAGAACTGGTTGAGGTCATCACTCAGCTTGCCTTTTATGTAGGATGGCCCCGAGCCGCCTCAGCGATTCAAATCGCCAAAGACGTATTTCGGGGAGGGTGATGGAAACCATTCTCGGGCTCAGTGGCACAGTTTATTTAAGAACCACTTTGTTTTCGTGAAGTGGTTTTTGATTTCTCTCGGACGTCTTCATCACATGAATCATGTCGTATCTATGTGTTATATAATAAAAGAAACACAAACGGAAAGGACATCATGCATTGACCTTACAACAATTAAAATATGTCATCGAGGTTGCCAATCGCGGCTCCATGAATGAGGCGGCGAAGCGGTTGTTTATTTCCCAGCCCAGTCTGTCAAACGCGATTCGGGATCTGGAGGAAGAAATTCATATTACGATTTTTGATCGTACCAATAAAGGTATCTCTTTGTCCAAGGAGGGTGTGGAGTTTCTCGGTTATGCGCGTCAGGTCGTCGAACAGGCGGAGCTGCTGGAAAGTCGCTATCTGGATGCCAAGCCTTCACCGCAGCATTTTTCCGTATCCACGCAGCATTATGCTTTTGCCGTAAATGCATTTGTGAATCTGGTGAATCAATATGGACAGGATGAGTATGAGCTGGCTTTGCGGGAGACGAAAACCCATGAAATCATACAGGATGTCAAAAGCTTGCGCAGCGAAATTGGAATTTTATATTTGAACGAATTTAACGCCAAGGTGATTAATAAGCTGCTAAAAGATGCAAATCTGCAATTTAACAGCCTGTTTATCGCCAAGCCGCATATTTTTATCAGCACCAATAATCCGTTATCCCGACAGTCCATTGTGACCATTGATCAGCTTCATCCTTATCCGTATCTGTCCTTTGAGCAAGGGGAGTACAATTCCTTTCACTTCTCCGAGGAGATTCTGAGCACGCTGTCGCATCCCAAAAGCATTCGTGTCAACGACCGGGCAACCCTTTTCAATCTGCTGATTGGCCTGAACGGCTATACTATTTCTACCGGGGTAATTAGCGCCGATTTGAATGGCAACGAGATTATTTCCGTACCCTTGGAATGTGAAGAGTCTATTAATGTGGGATGGATTTGTCATAAAAATGCTTCGCTCTCCAAGCTGGCCTCCGTCTATGTAGAAGCGCTGCATGAGGCGATAAGCGAATTAAAGGTTTGATATAGCTTTAGGCTATAACTAGATATAGTTTATTGGAGTTACCTTATAACTGAAAATGTGTGTTATCTTTCTTACAAGAACTTCACTACAGAAGCGAAAAAGGAGATAACCCTAATGAGCAGCATCCTTGACAATGCATCCCAACGAAAAGTGACCCCTTTCAGACAGGATATGGTTGGCAGCTTTCTGCGTCCGCAAGCGATCAAAGACGCCAGAATTCAATTTCAAAACAACGAAATTTCTGCGGACGAATTGAGAAAGATTGAAGACAACGAAATTATCAAGCTGGTGGAAAGGCAAAAATCCGTAGGACTTAAAGCTGTGACAGATGGTGAATTCAGACGCTCTTGGTGGCATCTTGATTTTATGTGGGGTCTGGCTGGCGTGGAAAAGGTAGAGCTTTCGAACGGTTACCAATTCCAAGGCGTGGAAACAAGAGCAGAAACTGCACGCTTGACTGGTAAAATCGGTCATTCCCTTCACCCTTTCATTGAAGACTTCAAATTCTTGAAGCAAGTAGCAGGTGAGGACGCGATTGCACGTCAAACCATTCCCGCACCAGCACAGTTCCTGTCCGAGCTGCTGCGTGGAGAAAACAAAGAAACAACCGATACCTATTACAGCAATCTGGATGAGCTGGTGACGGATATCGCCCAAGCTTACAAATCCGTGATTCAAGCGTTCTATAATGAGGGCTGCCGCAGCTTGCAATTGGATGATTGCACATGGGGCATGCTCTGTGATAAAAACTATTGGGAAGCCAGACAGCAAGCGGGTGAGAATGTGGAAGATACCAAAAAGCTGTTTGCCCGCGTGAATCAGGAAACCGTGAAGGATCTTCCAGCCGATCTGGTGGTTACGACCCACGTATGCCGTGGTAACTACCACTCCACCTGGGCATCCTCCGGCGGCTACGAGCCTGTTGCCGAAACCCTGTTCGGCATCGACAACATCGACGGCTACTATCTCGAATTCGATACCGACCGTGCAGGCGATTTCACACCGCTGAAGCATCTGAAAGGCCAGCAGCAGATCGTCCTGGGCCTCGTTTCATCCAAAACAGGTGAATTGGAAGACAAGCAGACGGTCATTAACCGTATCAAGGAAGCCACTCAATTCGTCGATATCAACCACATCTGTCTTAGCCCACAATGCGGTTTCGCTTCTACGGAAGAGGGCAATATCCTGACCGAAGAGCAGCAGTGGAAGAAGCTTGCCTTCATTAAAGAGATTGCGGACGAGATTTGGAAGTAAGGGTTGAAGGGTTCATAATTAAAAAACACGCCACTTGTGGGCGTGTTTTTTTGTTTGAATATATACTTCGTTCGGATGGTTACTATTCATCGGCAATCTAAATAGTAGTGTTTCATAGTTTTTACTGATATTGATAACTGATTTATGATGCTTACTATTTTTGCATAATAGAAGTAATTGGAATACGAGAAAAGGAAGAGTGATGGATTGTGGGGAAATCGTCAAAGAAGAAGCGCAACCAAAAGCCTGATCAATATACTTCCTTTGGTCCATTCGAAATGGTCTAATTCGGAAATACAGTTGTGATGAGGAATAACATGAGCGGGGAGGATCAATCGAATCCCGTCTTTAACTCCTTCCATATACATAGATTGTTTGTCCTGACTTAGCTGATAGCCTATTGCTTCTTCCCATTCAGACAGCAGAAGTTGGATATTCTCGTTTTGGCTAATTTTCAGTTGCTCAATTTGCGTAAATAGATTCTTATCCTCTGATGAACATGAAGCGTTTTGTTCACTGGCAAGTTCTAATTCATAAAAACGTTGCCGTAATGCTTCTTGAAACCAATTCGGCCAATCTGACATAACACATTTACCTCCCGTGATTCGTGTGTGGGTATATTAATTCTGATGGGGAGGGATGGCAAGTTATTGTTTTGTGTAGGAAGTAGCTTGCTATGTTATTTAGTTACTGATTTTTACATGCAAAAAGCTTACTCCTACTCATTGGATTAAGTTGGAATAAGCTCTAAAAGTTTATCAAGCGTGTTGTCAAGTTGTTTTGTACGATCCTCCGCCTTTCCTTCTACTATGGCATCATTGAATGATGAAATAATAATAATCATTAATGCGAATTTTTCCTCTTTGTTTAATTCGATATTTTCATAGGCGTATAAGAATTCAGTTATTCTTGAAGAATCCGACATTCCATACTCCTAATCTTAGGGAAATTTATCAGGAGAAGGTAATTTTATTTTCTTTACAAGACCTTCAATAGCACTTTTAGTAACATACTCTGGGTATATGTTCTCCATGGTTATTTCTCCTTTTTATTATTTTCCTATTCCTGAAGGATGAGCGCTGCTATATGGAAAAGCAGATCTAATTCCACCATCCTCTTTTACTATGGTGGGTTTGTTTGACTTTCATAATTCTGAAAGCAAAAATGCTCTTAATTTGTAATCTCCCTTATCACATTTCTCGCCAAGCGTACCTTGTCTGGACTCGACTTTCTAAGCATTGTGATAATCTGCATAATTTCCTCATCAGATTCCGTCATTTTTGGGTCTTCGCTTACATATGAGAAAAGTTGAATCAGATTTACATCTAATGCCTTTGCGATTTTAGCCACGTTTAACAAAGATACGTTCTTTTCTCCTCGTTCGATCTGTCCTATGTATGAAAAATGAAATCCGCCTTTTTCCCCAAGAGCTTCCTGAGAAAGACCTTTTTCTTTCCGCAAAACACGTATTCTGGCACCAACCAGCTTTAATACTTCTTTATCTTGCATCAGCTACACCTCACTAGTTAAAAAGTGTAGACAAGTTTTTGCTCACCAAACATTGTCCGAATATTATCATCGATATCTATTTGTATCAAAACGTCGTATAATAAGACTAATATTGAAATTCTCTGGAGGAATAGATATGAAAAAAGATTCTTCTACCCTTAACCGAAGTCATACCCAGCCATCCAGACGCGCACAACACTTACATCATTCAATAATCGATTTCCACATTCAATCCCAATACCACATGAAACTAGCTAAAATCCTGCAAAAGCACAACCAGCTCCAATGCTGCATTATCCTGTGCGACTGGGCTTTAACTTCCATGCTGAAAGCCCTATATATGAAGGAAAACAATACCCTTTGCCCTCCAGATTTCCTGTCCATGACTGACCTGCTGCACTTATTACATACTGACACCAACCCGGGATTGGATGTTGTCGTATTTATCGGCACCACTCAATTTCTGTCATCCCAGTTAGAAACCCCGCTCCTTCGAAAGATGAAGAACAAGGATGTGAGCAGATTGCTGCGCAGAACCGACGATATTTTGTGCGAGTTGTCTCCCCGAGTAATAACCGATCTATCAGAGACATATCAGTCCATTTTCTAAAAAGTCTTATCCTGTCAAATAACTTGTCTGCCAAATAAACGTTGCCAATGCGCCCTGTCGTAAACCGTTTTTCTTCATACGATAAGAGTATGCTTTAAAGCAAGGAGGGATTCAGATATGGGTGAAGTTGGTTACGGTGGCGGTGGAGCATGGACATCCACAGGCGCGATTCTGGTATTGTTCATTTTGTTGGTTATTATCTCTAAATCTTTTCTAATCTAACAGCAGTTTAGCGTTGTTTAAATCCACAAAACAGCCTTCTTTCACTACAAAGTGAGAGAAGGCTGTTTTAATGCAGAATGGATGTTAGCCCAAGCATGTTGTCTGGTCCTGCAAGCATTGTTATACTCTATATACAGGGAAAATTCCCCTTAGCGATGTAACATACACGAATACGCAGAATACGCGAAAAAAACGGAGATTCGTTGACCCGTCTATTGATATTTTATAATAATCGCATTGCTGATTTGGCGGCCGGGTGTGGTGAGATAGGAGCCGTTGTAATACAGCCCACTGGAAGCACCGCCATCCAAATTCATGGCCTGATAAGCGCCTGCCTGCTTCATGATTTGAGCAAGCTGTGGAATAGTGGCTCCGCCTGTGGTCAGGAGGATTAGCTTATGATCCCGTGTAATCCCGAGTGCACTGCGGGCCCCGCCACCTGTTAATATTTTAGGGTCCTTGAAGCCTTCAGCTTTGACATTCAGGGAAATCTTTCCGTTCGTCACCAGACGAGGTCCAGCTTGAAGGGCTCCTTCGACGTTGCCTTCGCTTAACCGCTGTTCAAAGGCAGGACCCGAAACCAGCTCGGCCAGATGGTTAGTATCGTAAGTAAAGACGGTTCGTTGGTCGCCAGAGCTTTTTTTTAACAAATTCCCGTGGCTGACCAGATAGCCGTAAGGCGTTTTGTATGAGCTTTTGGTATAGGCGTCAAAGTAGGTGCCGTTGATGGCTACAACCGCTCGATTGCGTTTGGCGAGACCGCTTAGGTTCTCCACTTTGCCGATGCTATCGCCTGCCAGCGCCACATCCAGACTCACCTTGGGATGAAGCATGGAGATGGTGACCACCTTAACGGAGAAGGTGCGTGATCCGACCTTGAAGCTTTTGTGAGCCGTCTGGATCGGTGTGGTGCTGCCGGGTAGCTTGCCCGTGAGTACCGGAAGCATGACGGACGTTGTGCCTTGCTTGATATGTACCGATGAGGTTTCCTTTTGCCATGAGACTTGCAGGTTTAGGTATTGGCTGATGAACTGCAAGGGAACGTAAGTGGAACCATTATCGGTAAAAGGAGCCCTTTGCATACGGATTGTTTGATCATTAACTTTAGCCGTAGACTGTCCTGCAAATAAGGTGAGTCGGGTATCGCCTTGGGCAATCTCAATCTTTTTGTCCGTAGCCGTCTTGTTGATGGTGATCCTTTCATAGCTGTTCAGGAGGCGGAGAGGGATGAACGAATGGTTACTTTGATCCACATAGACCAGCATAGGCGCTGGTGCAGCAGCGTAGATCGGGGTTACAAGGATTAACAGGGACAGGATAACAAGTACGGTGATTCTTTTCATGAATAGATCAATCTCCTTATGTAGTCTTGACACTTTACGAGGTGCTTGTACTTATATCGGTTTTTATAGGTTGTAAATGTATGTGCGAGACAGGGCGTTGGATCATCTGGCGTAACCATGAACCACTGCGCTGGTAATACGAATATTTTGAAAATGAGGATAAAAGCAAAATCTGTTAAGCTAACTTGGAAGAATGTGTAATAGCATATGATGCAGTTCTGATATAGAAAGGAAAGAGGTGCGGGGACATGGACAAGAAGGCGGATATTCGCACATCCATGAAGGAGTTATTTGCACATATGGATGAAGCTTTTTTAATGGACTTAGTGGAAAGGGTACCCTTTGAAATGCGCGATGGAGAATCTGATAAGGAGGGCTGGATCAAGTGGAAGCCTCTTCCTTCGCAGATTACAGAACAGGAGGTTCGGGAGCTGGAGAAAACCTACGATTTTGAGCTGCCGCCCTTGCTGAGAAGTTTCATCATGTCCTACCATTATGTGTCTTTACAATTTGATAACGAATGCATTCCGGGGGTGTATTGGAGCGATTGTGGTTTCGTCGAGTTTCCACGAATGCCTGTGGGCCAAGGGCTAAAGGGATTTTATGAGCTGATCGACCAGTGGTCGCCATTGCTGTCGGCAGGATATATTCCCTTCGCAGTGGCAGAGGAGAACGAGGGTCCTGTCTGTTTGAATGCAGGGAGCAGACAGAAGGATGGTGACTATCCCATTGTATGGTTCTATCATCAGGATTTGCAGCATCTGGACGAGGAAGAGTTACGCATCAGAGATAACCTGATTCCCCATGTACAAGGGCTGTTCTCATCCTCTGTCGAGATGTTTAACGTCATGTTTAAGGAGATCAGGCACTAACCCATCTTTGGGGCAGGAATTGTACTCACAGACATCTATCGTATTGACATAAAAAATGAGGAATGTTATAAAAAAAGGTAGGCTGGCACTCGAATGAGGGGAGTGCTAACAGGTTTTCCTGTTTGGACGGTTTCCCATGTGCAGCCTTACATAAGGTTCATATTCGAAAGGAGATATCAGAATGGATAAAAAACAGTTTCAGGCTGAGTCCAAGCGTTTGCTCGAAATGATGATTAACTCGATTTACACGCAAAAGGAAATTTTTCTAAGAGAGCTGATCTCCAACGCAAGTGATGCGATTGACAAAATTTATTACAAAGCGCTGACGGATGATCAACTGGTCTTTGATAAAGAAAATTACTATATCAAAGTAACAGCCGACAAGGAGAACAGAACGCTCACTCTTCGCGATACTGGGATTGGCATGACGAAGGAAGAGCTGGAAAATAACTTGGGTGTCATTGCTAAAAGCGGCTCGCTGTCGTTCAAAAATGAGAATGAATCCAAGGATGGTCATGACATCATTGGGCAGTTCGGGGTAGGCTTCTATTCGGCGTTCATGGTGGCGGATGTCGTTACAGTGACTACAAAGGCACTGGGCAGCGATACCGCATATAAGTGGGAATCTACAGGTGCAGACGGGTATACCATTGAGCCAGCCGAGAAGGATGAAGTCGGTTCTGTGATAGTTTTGAAAATCAAAGCAAACACCGAGGACGAATCCTACGACGAATATTTGGACGAGTATCGTTTAAAAGCCCTGATCAAGAAATACTCCGACTTTATCCGTTATCCGATCAAGATGGATGTTACAGGCAAACGTCTGAAAGAGGGCAGTGACAACGAGTTCGAGGATTACGAGGAAGAACAGCTTATTAATAGCATGGTTCCAATCTGGAGAAAGAACAAAAGCGAGCTGACCGACGAGGATTATCACAATTTCTATGCGGAAAAACGCTATGGCTACGACAAGCCACTCCAGCATATCCACGTCAGTGCGGACGGTGCGGTGGTGTATCAGGCTATTTTGTTCATTCCTGAAAATATTCCGTTTGATTTCTATTCCAAGGAGTATGAAAAAGGGCTGGAGCTGTATGCCAACGGTGTGCTGATTATGGAAAAATCGCCTGACCTGCTGCCGGATTATTTCAGCTTTGTCAAAGGTATGGTGGACTCCGAAAGCTTGTCGCTGAACATTTCCAGAGAAATGTTGCAGCATGACCGCCAGTTGAAGCTGATTGCCAAAAATATCGAAAGCAAAATCAAAGGCCAACTGCTGACCCTGCTCAAAAATGACCGGGAAAAATATGATCAATTCTACAAATCATTTGGCAGACAATTGAAATTTGGTGTCTACAACGATTATGGAACTCATAAGGAGACGCTTCAAGACCTGCTCATGTTCTACTCTTCTACAGAGAAAAAGCAAGTTACACTGGACGAATATATATCGCGTATGCCTGAGGATCAGAAATATATTTACTATGCTTCCGGAGAGTCCAACGAGCGTATCGAGAAGCTGCCGCAGACCGAAATGGTGGCCGACAAGGGCTACGAAATTCTGTACTTCAGCGATGATATTGATGAGTTCGCTATTAAAATGCTCATGAGCTACAAGGAGAAAGAATTCAAATCCGTATCCAGTGGCGATCTGGGCATTGAGGCTGACGAGAACGAGAAGGAAACAGAAGCGGAACAAAACGACAACAAAGAGCTGTTCGAGTACATGAAGGGCTTGCTGGAAGGCAAGGTATCCAGTGTTAAAGCCTCCAAGCGCTTGAAGACGCATCCGGTGTGTCTGTCCGCAGACGGTGAAGTGACGATTGAAATGGAGAAAATCTTGAATGCCATGCCGAACAACGCCGATGTAAAAGCAAACAAAGTGCTGGAGATTAACATCAACCATGCGGTGTTCAACTCTCTGAAAGAGGCTTTTGCCGAGGACAAGGAGAAGGTCAATCTCTATACGGCATTGCTGTATAATCAAGCTCTGTTGATCGAAGGCTTGCCACTGCAAGACCCGGTTGAATTCACCAATGATATTTGCAAAATTATGGTTTAACAAGCTTTAATGCTGTACAGAGCCGTTCCCACATCGGGAGCGGCTTTATTCATGATAAACAAAGGAGGGCGATTCCCCCTCTCTGAATCTTCTTCATAGGAATTGGCGGGGTGGCCTTTTTGTTAGAAATAAGATAATATTAATTCTTTAAGGCTGTTTACTTGGAATGCAAAAAACTTCCTTTAAACGTGTACTGACTTCCCTGGAACGCCTTGGGAGGGGCTTTGTGCTCTTTATTTTATGGTGTTTTCATGCCTGAATTTGGGATTTGTAAAATTTTTGTGACATAGTGGTGTGAATTTTTACACTGCAAATTATCGTTTTTCTTGATTATTTGGTAGGATGTCTTTATAATCATTTTGTTTGCAAGAATGATTAGCGATTAGCGTATGGAATAAGGAGGTTATTTATTTTGGGAAAAGCATTGATTATTGGCGCCGGTGGCGTGGCCAGCGTTGTGGTGCATAAATGTTGCCAAAACCCAGATGTATTTGAAGAAATTTGTATCGCGAGCAGAACTGTTGCGAAATGCGATGCACTTAAAGAAAAGCTGGGTGGAGGCCGTACGAAGATACAAACGGCTCAGCTGGATGCTGACAACACCGACATGGTCATTGACCTGATTCGAAGCTTTCAACCGGATGTAGTTATCAATGTGGCTCTCCCTTATCAGGATTTGACGATTATGGATGCTTGCCTTGAGACAGGCGTTCATTACGTTGATACGGCGAATTATGAACCGCCGGATACGCCGAAGTTTGAATACAGCTGGCAATGGGCCTACAAAGAAAGATTCGAAAAAGCAGGCATTACAGCTCTGCTGGGCAGCGGTTTTGATCCAGGCGTGACTGGAGTATTTACGGCTTATGCTCAAAAGCATTATTTTGATGAAATTCATACGATTGATATTGTAGATGCGAATGCAGGGGACCACGGATATCCTTTTGCCACTAACTTTAATCCGGAAATTAATATTCGGGAAATTACGGCGAAGGGCCGTTACTTTGAAAATGGAGAGTGGATTGAAACTGAGCCGCTTTCCGAGAAAAAGGTATACGACCTTCCTGAAATCGGACCGAAAAACATATATCTTTTGTACCATGAAGAACTGGAATCTCTTGCAGTAAACATTAAAGGCGTGAAAAAAATCCGTTTCTGGATGACTTTCTCGGACAATTACTTGAATCATTTGAACGTGCTTCAAAACGTAGGTATGACTTCCATCGAGCCTATTGATTACGAAGGACAGCAAATCATTCCATTGCAATTCCTGAAAGCCATTTTGCCAGACCCGGCTTCCCTGGGTCCTAGAACCAAGGGTAAAACGAACATTGGATGTATCATCCAGGGTATTAAAGACGGAAAACCGAAAACGTATTATGTATACAATGTGTGTGATCATGAGGAATGTTATGCTGAGGTTGGCTCCCAAGCCATTTCCTACACAACAGGCGTTCCTGCCATGATCGGCGCAATGCTTATCATTAAAGGCATCTGGAAAAAACCAGGCGTATACAACGTTGAGGAATTTGATCCAGATCCATTCATGGAAGCACTGAATAAACACGGATTGCCATGGCAAGAAAGCTTCACGCCAACGTTGCTTGATTGAGGCCTGCGATGAATATTGATATTAGCGGACTTCCATCACCTTGTTATCTTGTTGACGAAAGACTTCTTGTGAAAAACCTTGAGGTTTTAAATTCTGTTCAAGAGCGAACAGGCTGCAATATTTTGCTTGCGCTTAAGGGATTTTCGATGTTTTCGACATTTCCTCTGGTTGGTAAATATTTAAAAGGCGTAACTTCCAGTTCGTTGTTCGAGGCGAGACTGGGTCGCGAAAAAATGGACAAGGAGGTTCACGTATACGCACCCGCTTATGTTGACAGTGAATTTGACGAGCTACTGGAGTATGTTGACCACATCGTTTTCAACTCCTTCGATCAATTGAAACGGTTCAAAAGTAAGGTGCAAGGCGTGACTTCCAAAAAGATAGAAATTGGAATTCGGGTCAATCCGGAATATTCGGAAATCGAAACTCCGCTGTATGATCCTTGCTACAACAACTCCAGAATGGGTGCGACCTTGGCTAACTTTAGACCTGAGGATCTGGATGGCGTGGATGGTATTCATTTTCATACGATGTGTGAACAGAATTCCGACACGCTGGAGCGCACCATTAAAGTCGTGGATGAGAAGTTCGGGCCATACATTAAGCAAATGAAATGGCTTAATTTTGGCGGCGGTCATCATATCACCAGAGAAGACTATGATCTGGACACGCTGGTACGCTGCATCCAATATTTTCAGGATAAATATGGTGTACAGGTTTACCTGGAGCCGGGAGAAGCTATTGCTTTGAATACCGGTTATCTGGTTGCTACAGTCCTGGATACGATGAAAAACGGAATGGATATTGCGATTCTGGATACTTCCGCTGAATGTCATATGCCTGATGTACTGGCTATGCCTTATCGTCCGAATATTATTGATGCAGGCAAGCCTGGTGAGTATGCACACACCTACAGACTCGGTGGCCTTACCTGCCTGGCCGGAGATGTGATTGGCGACTATTCTTTTAAAGAGCCATTGAAGCCGGGAGACAAGCTTGTATTCTGCGACATGGCCCATTATACGATGGTCAAAAACCACATGTTCAACGGAGTCAACCTGCCAGCCATCGCCAGCTACAACGACGAAGAAGGTATCAAGGTGATCCGCCAGTTCTCCTATGAGGATTTTAGCTCCCGTTTGTCATAAGACTTACACAGGGGTAAAAGAACTGAGTGCACCGAATAGAATGACTGAACACCAAGAGCCTCGCCCCTTGAGATAGGGGCGAGGCTCTTGGTGTAGTTAGAGTTTTTTATTTTTGTACGCGCCTTTTGTATGTATCCAACACAACAGCAGGCAGTAAATAATAATTTAACTATTTGGAAAGTTACATAAATTTAATTAGTCTATTTTACAACTTCAGAAGAGATTTTATAGTCAAATATATGTCCTCCAGGCTGAAGTCCAAACGCATTGACGGTAAAGTAGTAGTTCTTACCTTTTTCAAGATTTACATTAAGAAAATATTGACCGTCTCTTGATCGTGTAACATATTTACCGTTACTATCGTAAATTTTTAGTTCTAACCAAGAATCAGAATATCTATCTCCCTGAATTGTAAATTGAACATTGTTTGATTGAAAATCCTTAAATGTAAATACATCGTAGTTTTCCCAAGTTCCTTGTACTTTTTCCCCGAGGGTTCCAATGACACCATCACCTATAAAATAATAGTTAGCTTGTTCAAAACTATCATTTGGCTCCTGTTCATGATATTCAAGTACAGAGGCAAGAGATGATTCCTTTGCTACTGGTACAGGATTTGCTTCTTCGGCTAAAGCGATTCCGGCAGAAGAACTTAACATAAGTGTCAGACCTAATGAAGCTAACAACGTTTTTTTCATGAATAAGCGACCTCTCTTTTTGGGATTTATATTCATTAATATGAATATATTAGTAATAGAACTCAGTTCAATTGTATATGATTTCCCAGTAAATCGAAACAATAAAATGGTATATTTATCAATAAAATAAATATAATAGAACATTTTGTTACAAAGGTGTATTTTTTCATCCCTCAGAAGTAAAATCTAAGGAAGTTATGTTGAAAGGAAATGAAGTATGTACTAACAGCTCAAAATGGAATACATGATCAGAGCTTTTTTTGCTGGAAATTCGGTGAATTTCTTGGCTGCAAATATTTATGATATACTCATTGGATTGGAAACCTATTTGAATGTAAATGTATGAAACATATGGAATGACAGGCAGAGGTGAAATGAACATGTTTGACCCGACGGTTTTTGATAATTTAAAAGTAGGTATGGAAAATGCAGTATACGATCTGGATAGTCTGGATTCACGTATTGAAATCACGCAACGGATCGACCGATTGGAAATGTCCGTGATGTCGCGTGAATTCGCTATACAGTTCAGGCTGAGGGAACGACCCGGTGTGACGGCAGAAATTCGCTTAAATGCAGATTTAAATAACCTGGCTGCAGAAATTTTGGAGATCGAAGATCAAATCCCCGGATGTGTGCTGCTGCTTAGCTTCTATATGGAGATTCGTGAGATTGAAACACAGTGCAGCCAGATTGAAGATGTATTGACGCAAATTTGGAAGCCGGATCTTAGGCCAGTCCAAACGCTCAGCTTTATTTACGGGGAAAAGGCAGCTACATACCAAAACAAGATTGAGCTTCAATTTTCCAGACAAATTAATGAAGATCAGATGGAGGATATCCCGGAGCTATTGGAGCATATTTTGCTGACGCTTACGGAATTACACAAGGTATGAAATAACATAATCATTAAAGGAGCTGGCAGTATAAAATGAATGAACTTGAATTCTCACAAGTGTATGCGATTATGGAAGCCTCTTTTCCTGAAACGGAATGCAGAATATATGCATCGCAAAAGGCACTGCTTACTCATCCTTGTTATCGCTTAATCACGGAAAAGGATGAGCAAGGGCATACGATCGCTTTTCTGGCAGGCTGGGAATTTACACACTTTCGGTTTGTAGAGCATATTGCGGTAGATCAGGCTATACGTGGTGGCGGTTTAGGTAAAAAGCTCATGAGCAGATTTATTTCACAGTCCGATAAACCAGTAGTGCTGGAGGTTGAGCCACCTGAGGATGAATGGACTCGGAGAAGAATTGGTTTTTATGAACGCTTGGGATTCCATCTCAATGATTTTGAGTATGTACAGCCTCCTTTGAGGGAAGGACAGACCGATCTGAGGCTTCAAATTATGAGCTATCCGTATGTGCTGACAGAACAGGATTTTGCGCCGTTTAAACAAATTTTATATACCGAGGTTTACGGGCTGAAATGAGAGAACGTATATATTAGTGTATGTAAAATATAAAAACTCTGCTTTTACCGTATTTACGGGAGCAGAGCCCTTTGGCTTCATTGAGATAATGTAGCTTTAATGTTAATTGTGCTTTGTCCAAACCATTACAAATTCCTTTTCACGGGTTGCTGGATCAACCGATTCCTCTTGAATGATAAAGCCATTTTTGGTATAAAAGTTTAATGCCTTTGTGTTGGACGGATATACCTTCAATTGGATCTGATCATATTGCTTCTTAACCCAATCTAGTATTAACTTGCCATAGCCTTTTCGCTGGGAACCTACACGTATAAACAAAGCTGCCAAATACCCATCTATCATGGAAACGAAGCCACCAATAGTGTGATCGTCCTGTATAATAACGTAGTTTTGAGCTAGAGGAAGGTATTTATCTTCCATTTCGCCAACCTATGATGTCCAATATTGTGGATCAATAAAATGATGGGCCTCTATGGAAGCTTCCAGCCATATAGCTGATAATTCTTTAAACTCTTCCACATTCCCCGGTCGAATAGACATAGAATGACCTCTTTTCCCAGTATGTAATCTTGTTACGATAATGTGATGTTTAACATAAAAAAGACCGTCCGAAGACGGTCTTTCTACCCGTGGCGCTTATTTAAAGCATTGATCCGTATCCCGCGCCTCCGTCATCTCTGAAAATTAGAGAATGGCGGACCGGGTAAGGGACACGTTCAACATCTGATTACTAATGTTGACGCACCTCCTTTCCTGATGCGTCCATATTACCATATATGGTATGAGAAATCCAGTTGTTTTCACATGTTTTGGGGAATTATCTATAGAAAACATTATATAAAAATGGCTTGCTTTTATTCTCTACGGGCGCTATAATCTTAATTACGGTGATTATATGTATTAGACGTATTTATGGTCCTGCTACATAACTAGACATCGGAATGAATACATATTATGCGGTCGTGGCGGAATTGGCAGACGCGCACGGTTCAGGTCCGTGTGGGCTAACCCCCGTGGAGGTTCGAGTCCTCTCGACCGCATCATTAACAGAAAAGGTTCATCATTGCTCATTGTAGCAATGATGAACCTTTTCTGTTATCTATAATGGGGTGGCAATACCCAAGGGATGAACGTAGCATTAGTCATTTACCTGAGCGTGTATTTCATTGTGATTCCCGGTGTTTCTTGACATGATAACGGGTAGAGCACCGTTTGCTACAGAACCGCTGTAGTCCGTTTTTAGAATGATCAGAAAATATTTCACGACAAGGATCTGAAACGCAGACTTTGAGTCTTGGTCTTCCGTACAGGGTCAGCTCTCTTCCGAGCGTACGCGAACAGACCGCCAGCATACGGTCGGCCAAGCTGCCTGTGTTTTTATCAGATGGACTGTACACATAACGAAAGCTGCCGTCTCCCTGTGCATTTAATCGTGGGCGCAGGGGGGAATGCAATTCACTCTCCGTCAAAAACTCTCCCAGTTGTTCATCACTTCCACTCATAATCAAATCGCGCAGTTTGTCGCGGTAAGCACGCACGGCTGTTAGTTCCTTCAGAGCTACCGTTTCATCGCATAACACTCCATACTTTTGTAGCAAATCATTTAATTGCTCCGGACTGTCAAGCCGTTCCGGTTCTTCATAGTAGGGATCATATATGGACGCACATCCAGATTATTATCATAAAGGAAATAGAGATAAAGCCGTTGTGGCTGGTATGGACCTGGCTATTGTTACGGGTAAAGGAACAGATATGTTAACCAATCTGGAAAATCGAAAACCTTATATTCAAAGTTCCAATGCCCTGACCTTCGGCTATCGCGAATCAGATCCGGAGCAGAGCATTATAGAAGAGGCAAAGACGGAAGGCATTACCTGCTTCAGTGCGGAACGCTCTCTTCGGGAAGGGGGTACCAGACCTGCGGAAATTTTGAATGATTTCATTTATCAGCGAGAGGTTGACGGTTTTTGGCTTCACCTGGATGCAGATGTACTTGACAAAACGCTCATGCCCTGTGTGGATTGCCCGGAATCTCACGGCTTGCAGTGGAAGGAACTCACAGATGTTCTTAGAGTCTTGTTGACTGCTGTATTACGCCCGTAAAAGGTTGAGCCTAAAGCTGATTTGCTATATAGTTAGGACTGGACAACCATTCCATCTATATTAAATGAATGCCAAAGTAGGGGGACCCTTGAAATGATAATTAAACCGAAAATCCGTGGCTTTATCTGTACTACTGCGCATCCAGGAGGATGTGCGGCTCATGTCAATCGTCAAATCAACTACATCAAAGAAAATCCTTCAATACAAGGGGCCAAAAAGGTGCTTGTGATCGGAGCTTCCACCGGCTATGGACTGGCTTCCCGTATTGCTGCCAGCTTTGGTATGAGAGCCGATACCATAGGTGTATCCTATGAACGCCCCGCTTCAGAAGGACGCACAGCCTCGGCTGGATGGTACAACACTGTAGCCTTTGAGGAATCGGCTAGAGCGGCTGGCTACATAGCAGAAAGCATTAATGGTGACGCTTTTTCCCATGAAATCAAGCAGGAGACGTTGAAGCTGATTAAGGAAAAGCTGGGCAAGGTAGATCTAATTGTGTATAGTGTCGCCTCACCACGACGGACGCATCCTGATACAGGTGAAACCTTCAACTCTGTTCTCAAGCCCATCGGACAGTCTTTTTCTGATAAAACGGTGAATACCAATACAGGTGTCGTATCGGAGATTACGCTGGAGCCGGCTACGGAAGAGGAAATCGAAAATACGATAACGGTAATGGGAGGCGAAGATTGGTCCTTATGGCTAAAAGCGCTGGAAGAAGCTGATCTGCTGGCAGAAGGGGTAACCACACTGGCTTACTCGTATATTGGTCCAGCGATCACGGAGGCCATTTACCGTAAAGGAACCATTGGCCAAGCCAAAAATGACTTGGAGGCCACTGCGCATACCTTAACGAAGCAACTGGAGCGTTACGCTGGAAAAGCCTACGTTTCAGTAAATAAAGCTTTGGTTACACAATCCAGCTCGGCTATTCCAGTTGTACCTCTGTATATTTCCTTGCTGTTTAAGGTTATGAAGGAAAAGGGCTTGCATGAGGGCTGTATCGAGCAAGCGCAGCGTCTGTTCGGGAAGCTATATAGTGGAGCGACAGTGGAAACCGATGATGAAGGGCGCATTCGTCTGGACAACTGGGAAATGAGAGCGGATGTCCAGCAGGCTGTTCAAGAGGCTTGGTCCGGGATTACTACAGAAAATGTGTCTGAACGGGGCGACCTTGACCAATATCGTCTGGATTTCCTTCAGTTGTTTGGATTCGGGTTTGATGAAATTGATTATGAATTGGATGTAAATCCAGATATTCAGTAGCATCATGGCTGATCGGCAATTGTAGCGAATTGTACTACACACACAATAAAAGCGGGCACTTACAAGCGAAATAAATCGCTTGTGAGGCCCGTTTTTTTATATCAGGATTTATGCAAATTCCTCATATGTTAGGCAAATGTATATAAGCTGAACTAAAAAAGGTACATGCAAACGGAGTGGGCGGAATGGTGCCGTACAAGCGAAGTGTTCTTGTTTCAGTAGCTGAGACTATCGGGGATCTGACGTAGAAACCGATTTGTGATGAAGCACACGAAAAACAGCGATGGTAATCATGATCCCGGTAACGCCGAAGACAGCTACGGAGGTCAAAGCCTGATAGGCTTGCCAGCCGAATAAAAAAGCAATACCACTGCCAAAGGTTGTGCCTGCCAGTAAACCGAGTGCGCAAGCGATGTCTGTTCTGAATTTCATAAGCATTTTTCCTTTCGAAATCAGGATTTGCAAAGCAACTTGTACTTTTCATCTGGACTTGTACAGGAACTTGTGCGTACAATTAAATGGAAATCGTTTTCAAAGAGAATCTTTTTAACAGTATGAATCATTCTTGAGCAAATTATTCCTTTTCAGGAGGTAGATGAAATGAATATGAATGAGCAGATCAAGCAGTGGAACCAAGAGGCACAAGCAAACAACACCGATCACCCTTACCGTAAGGTAGAATTGTTCATTGAGGTGCGTGATGGGGCGCTTGAAGCCGTTGTCCCTTATTTGAAGCAACAGAATTACCATCATGTGACGCTGGTAGAGGATGAATACACCTCTGCGGCGGCAGGGGAAAAGGTGGCACAACTCATACGTGACGCAGGCTTGGTGGTCGATGTGGTTCGGCTGCCTCCCAATGCTGTGGGGGATGTGATTGCAGATGAAGGCTATATCGTAAAGGTGTTGTTGGGTGTGGCAGATGAGAGTCAGGCTGTACTGGCTGTAGGCTCCGGCACTATTCATGATCTGGTTCGCTTCGCATGCTATAAAATGAATCGCCCGTTCCTATCGGTGCCGACGGCCGCTTCTGTGGATGGATTCACATCGGCAGGTGCGCCGTTGATTGTGGGCGGCAGCAAGCAGACATTTCAGGCTGTTCCGCCGGAAGCGATCTTTGCTGATCTGTCCGTACTGGCGAATGCGCCACAAGCGATGACTGCCGCAGGTTTTGGCGATATGCTCGGGAAATTCACCTCATTAGCCGATTGGCAGGTGTCCAGGGATTTGGGGGGCGAACCGTATTCGCCTTTGGCTAATCGAATCACGGAGGAGGCGCTGCGGGCCTGTGTAGAGCATGTGGATGAGATTGCGGAGGGTAGCCAGGCAGGTGTGGAAGTGCTGATGAACGCGCTGATCGCATCCGGCATTTCCATGCTGATGATTGATCATTCCCGTCCAGCATCGGGGGGAGAGCACCACATTTCACACCGCATTGAAATGGATTTTATTGCGGAGGGGCGCAAGCAAGTTTTGCATGGTGCCAAAGTGGGTGTAGCTTCTGCTTTACTGGCGGACTTGTACAGGGACCTGGCTGCCAGCCAAGCTGTGGATGCTTTGGAGGTATATCGAACCTTGCCCACGTCAGAGCAGATGCGTGCATGGCTGACTCAGGTCGGTGGTCCGTCTACGATTGCCGAGCTGGGCGTAACCGAGGAGCAGCTTGCGCGCGCACTTCGTACGGCTCATACTCTGCGCAATCGCTATACAGGGCTCAAGTATATGAACGATCATCAATTGCTTCGCTCATAAAATGCACCTGTACACAAGCGGTATTTAGACAGGATAACCAAGCACTTGTAACATGGAAGGGATTAGCGAATGGGTTTACGCCTCCGGCAGCTATACAACGATATCCTGCTCCTGTAACATTTGTATGTACAAATGAACGATATGCTATAATCGTGAAATACAAAAGGGTACACGATATTGCAAGTGACGGAGGAAAATATGGCGCCCAAATATATACAGGTTAAACAGGAAATTTTGTCATGGATTCATTCATCCAGGCTGGAGCCTCAAAGCCAGCTTCCTTCTGAGCATGAAATGTCTGAGCAATTTGCGGTTAGTCGGCAAACCGTGCGTCAGGCGTTAGGTGAGCTGGTACAGGAAGGTTGGCTGTTTCGCATGCAGGGCAAGGGGACCTTTGTCGCCACACGGGATAGCAAGCAGCCCGAGGACCCACGGACCATCGGGGTCGTTACGACCTATATATCGGATTATATTTTTCCGTCGATTGTGCAGGGAATTGAATCCAAATTAAGTCGTCAGGGCTATAAGCTGCTGCTGTCAAGCACAGGCAATGACCCCGATCAGGAACGGCAGTGCTTGGAAATGCTGCTTAGCCAGCCATTAAGCGGGATTATTATTGAGCCGACGAAAAGTGGGGAACGCAACCCCAATCTCAATTATTACCTGACCGTGGAAAACCGCCAAATTCCTTATTTAATGATTAATGCGCGGTATGAGGAAATGGATGCGCCATGTCTGCGTGTAGATGATGAGAAGGGCGGGTTTTTAGCGGCTGAGCATCTGATTAAGCTGGGTCATCGTCGGTTAGCCGGGTTTTTCAAGACAGATGATATGCAGGGAATTTTTCGTATGAAGGGATTTGTGGCCGCCCACCGCAAATATGGGGTTACGCTGCATCCGAATGCAGTGACCACCTACCGGACAGAAGAAAAAAATGAGGTTCCGTTACAGCGTGCGTCAACACTGCTGAGTATGGAGCCGGAAGAGCGTCCTACCGGATGGGTAACCTATAATGACGAGCTGGCTGTGCGTTTGCTGGACATTGTGCGTTCGGCGGGTCTAAGCATTCCGGGCGATTTGTCGCTGGTAGGGTTTGATGACTCTTTTTTGGCAACGGCAACGGAAATCAAGCTAACTACAATCCGCCATCCCAAAGAAGAACTGGGGCTTCGCGCCGCTGATACGATATTGTCGATGATTGAAGAAAAGGGCTTCCGCGAAGAGGATCGCCAGTGGATTATTCCACCTGAGCTGATTATCCGTGAATCTACGGGTCCTGTTGCCAGTGACGTATAAAGAACCTAATAAATAGGGGTAAGTTTTTATTTGGATACATGTAAGGACAAGTTGGATAAAATGTAGTTCTAACACCTCATAGCATATCGGCCCGCTCACTAGCCGTACAGGACAGCCTATTTTCTGGATTGCAGAAAATAGGCTGTTTTTGCTATGTTTTTTCTGAAAACATAGACAGGTATGAAGTGAAAAAACGTATAAAAAAACACTGGCTAAGTTGTACGTACAAGTGTATAATGAAAGCGGAACCAAGGATAAGGGCCATTATGAGCCTCTTGAGGTTTTCCATTTGAAGCTGGGTTTAGCACTTCCATTGCAGATTTCAGAAATGATAGTAAAAGGAGTGTTTTATACATGTTAGAACAGTTGAAACAGGAAGTATGGGAGGCCAATCTGGCTCTTCCCAAGCATGGTCTGGTTACTTTTACGTGGGGAAATGTAAGCGGTATCGACCGTGAGCAGGGACTGGTTGTAATCAAGCCAAGTGGTGTAGCCTATGAGGAGCTGAAAGCAGAGCAATTGGTCGTACTCAATTTGCAAGGCGATATTGTTGAGGGTGACCTTCGTCCTTCATCGGATACACCTACACATCTGGCGCTGTACCGTGCTTTTCCGCAAATCGGCGGTATTGTACACACACATTCCTCTTGGGCCACAAGCTGGGCACAGGCAGGACGCGCGATTCCGGCATTAGGGACAACACAGGGTGATTATTTTTATGGAGCGATTCCGTGTACTCGCGCGATGACTTCAGAGGAAATTGCCGGGGAGTATGAGTGGGAGACGGGACATGTGATTATTGAGACGTTTCAGGATATTAGTCCGGCGGATATTCCAGGTGTACTCGTTAATCAGCATGCACCGTTCGCTTGGGGGAAAAATGCCGATGATGCCGTTCATAATGCGGTGGTGCTGGAGGAAGTAGCCAAGATGGCGTACCGTTCCTTCGCACTGAACCCGGAATTAACCTCTATGGATCAGGCGCTGCTGGATAAGCATTTTCTGCGCAAGCATGGAGCGAATGCTTACTATGGTCAAACGAAAAAGGAGGAGACACACAAATGAGCAAGTATACCATTGGTGTCGATTATGGAACAGAGTCCGGGCGTGCGGTCATTGTTGACCTCTCTAACGGAGCTGAAATTGCTACACACGTAACACCTTATCGCCATGGGGTTATTGATGAAGTGCTGCCTGGCAGCGGACGCAAGCTGGAAATGGACTGGGCGCTGGAGCATCCGGCTGACTATATTGAAGTGCTGACGACTTCTGTACCTGCTGTCATGAAGGAGACGGGGATTTCTCCGGACGACATCATCGGGATCGGCATTGATTTTACAGCATGTACGATGCTGCCAATTGATGCGCAGGGACAACCATTGTGCTTTGACGAGAACCTGAAGGATAACCCGCATAGCTGGGTAAAACTGTGGAAGCACCATGCAGCGCAGGATGAAGCGGATCATCTGAATGAAATTGCCACACAACGCGGAGAGGCATTTCAGCCTCGTTATGGTGGTAAAATTTCATCCGAATGGATGATCGCAAAAATTTGGCAAATTCTGAACGAGGCGCCGGATATTTATGATCAGACCGATCGCTTTGTAGAAGCGACCGACTGGGTTATTTCCCAGCTTAGTGGAGAGCTGAAACGCAATCAATGTACAGCAGGCTACAAGTCCATTTACCATCATCGTGACGGTTATCCGGATCGCGAATTTTTCAAAGCACTTGATCCTCGGCTGGAAAACCTGACGGATACGAAGCTGCGTGGTGAGATTTATGACTTGGGTAGCCGTGCAGGTGGATTAACAGAGGACATGGCTGCCAAGCTCGGGCTGAACCCGGGAACTGCGGTAGCCGTGGGTAACGTGGATGCACATGCGGCTGTTCCGGCGGTAGGAGTCGTGACACCAGGGAAGCTGGTTATGGCGATGGGCACCTCTATTTGTCATATGCTGCTCGGTGAGGAAGAAAAAGAAGTTGAAGGTATGTGCGGCGTTGTAGAAAACGGAATTATTCCGGGCTATTACGGCTATGAGGCTGGTCAATCGGCCGTAGGAGACATTTTCGCATGGTTCGTTGAGCATGCTGTTCCAGGTGAAGTGAAGGAGCAGGCTGCGGCAGAAGGCGTGAACGTTCATGTGTGGCTGGAGCGCAAAGCGGCTGCGTACAAACCGGGCGAAACCGGATTGCTTGCGCTGGATTGGTGGAACGGCAACCGTTCTGTGCTGGTAGACACGAATCTGACAGGTCTCATTGTTGGCTATACGCTGCTGACGAAGCCGGAGGAAGTGTATCGTACATTGCTGGAAGCCACAGCGTTCGGCACACGTAAAATCGTCGATGCGTTCCATAACAACGGCGTTCCGGTAGATGTATTGTACGCATGCGGTGGATTACCGCAGAAAAACCGTCTTTTGATGCAAATTTATGCGGATGTAACTGGACGGGAGATCAAAGTGGCGGCTTCTACCCAAACCCCTGCGCTAGGCGCAGCGATGTTCGCGGCAGTGGCAGCGGGAGCAGAAGCCGGAGGGTATGATGATATCGTCGAAGCAGCGCGCCATATGGCTCGTGTACGGGACGAGAGCTTCAAGCCGATCCCAGAGAACGCGGCCGTCTATGATAAGCTGTACGAGGAATACAGCCTTCTTCACGACTACTTTGGACGTGGAGGCAATCCGGTGATGAAGAAGCTGAAGGCGATTAAGGAAGAAGCCGGACGTTCTACAGAAGCGGCAAGCACTCATTCTTAAAAGGTGAGGTATCTAAAAAAGCACAGTACGCCGAGAAAACGGCAGACTGTGCTTTTTTTGTTCTTATATTCCGTGATTTGAAATTGGCGAAAGTCTTATGGGATGAAAGATGGTAATGCGTTCCTTTCATAGACTTTCAGGTAAAGTACAGAAGTTTAGGTTTAACGGGCATTCTCACTTTTTCAGCATGGCATCAGCAAACAAAATGGACTTCGGAATACGGAAAAACTGTTCCGCCTGATCCTGGAAGGTTTGAGAAGGAACGGTACCCTGGTGCAACCATTTTCGAAATGTGCCGGGATGAACGCCAATCCAATGACTGACATCGGTCACCGAAATATCATGGACCATACATAGACCCGCCAAAATCCGGTTTTTGACCGGGGAACGAGTCACAGTCCGTTTCATAAAACGGGACGGTGATGGCTGACAGATGAGCGGTGAACGCCGGACAACCTCTTCATTAAACAGAATATGGTGCGGATACCCAAGTGTGTTACAAGCTTTTTCCAGATTAGTGTTGCCGGGAATACGGCCTTCATATACCCACGCGCTGACGCTACGGGAGGAAATGGAAAGCTGCTCGGCAAGCTGAGACAGTTTAATGTCATTAGCCATCAAAACGGCTAGCAGAACACGATTGCGCACTTGACAGCGTGTCGGCTTGCGAAAACGTTTGACGCGCACACCTTTTCCCAAATATTTGCGATTGATCAGAGACCACGCCTGAATGGAATGTTTGTCTTGTTGTTTAGGCATATATCCTCCGATTTTTTTAACCACATACTACTATACCCGAAGGGGGCTTTGCAAGTGACTCCCCTCCTGATTTTCTTTTAATCCCATGGGCTTAACCGCTTTATGGAAAATAAGGTCCATTTGACCTATGAAAAGGGGCGTATAAGGGGCCGATATATTAAGTTGTGTCTATTTTTATGGAATCGGAGGGAATATATTCTTTTTTTATGATTGTAAGGCTTATAAGAGAGAGAAATGGATAGGGAATCGAAGTATACCCAACTATTTCCTGAATGACAAGAGGAGGTTATCCAGTCAGATGTTTTGTAAAAAGATAATGGTATGGTTTCTGACAGCACTTTTGGCAGCAAACACTTTGCTGTGCTTGCCTGGTGTGGCAGGAGCGGAGGAACAAGATTTAAGGGACGGAATGCAACTGGATCAAGCGGATGCGGCACAGGAGGAACTTGAGGTTCCTGAAGGAACGGTTTCTTTCACCCCGTCCACTTCTGCAACAAACAGTGTCTATAACGCATTAATGATGAGCTTGGCGGCAAACGTGGAATATACGTCGATCCCTATTGATCCCGGGGAAACGTATGAATTTGAGAATACAGATACGATTAGTAAATCCATATACAGTAACGCGTCTGAATCCAAAGGCATTCTGTATGATAGTGTGAGTTACAAAGAGGACGGAGATATCAGCACTGTCCATATGGATTACGGCATAAGTCCCATTGGTGTTCCTGGGGGAGGTACGGCATTTATTACAAATACAGGAACAACAGTATTAACCGTAAAGATAACGGATGTCTTCACCTACACCACATCTGAGAGCCCGGCATTGGAACGTGTTACGGTCTCTAAGAATGAGAGTTACCGGATCGTAAATGACGGATGGACTGCCCGTTCGATTCAGCATGATGGTTCAAGTAAGGACAATCGCCGTTTTGATTTTGCCAAATACAAGGCAGATGGAACTTTAGCTGCATCTGGTCTTTACAGCATTGCTCATCCCTCTTTGGCTGAAGGAGAGGAACTGATCGTTACAGGTAGCACTTCAAATGCTGTGACCTTTGGTTTACCGTACGGAAAATACAGTACAGAAAGTACCGGAGAACCTGCTTACGCACGGGTTACCTTGAACCAAGGAGAAAGCTACCAGTTTATTAATGTTGGAACCAGATTAGACTCAATTGAAAGCGATGGTACACCCAAGGATAAATTGGACTATGTTGTGTATCTGTCCAATGGAACGGAATCCTCGCGTGGCACTGGCACTTCAGCCAAGCCGCAGGTCGGTGTAGATAAATACGCGGTTATTACCCAGGTTACGGCCAATCCGGTTACATACGGCGCACCTTACCGTAACTTTATCGCCCGTCCTGTGGGCGGGGATGCGATCAGCCGTGTCGAGTTTGAGGCAGGCAAGAGCTACATTTTCCATAATAACGGCACGCTGATGAACCCGATCTACAACAACTCCAGAAAGGCAGGAAGCTTGTTCGATTATGCTATTTACAAGCCGGATGGAACGGTCAATTCCTACGGTTTTAACAGCCAGGCTGGTCCTATGATTCCAGCTTCAGGCTATGCCATTGTGACTGTGATGGGTCCAGGACCGATTACATTTGATTATACGGACGATTTTTCCTGGGAAACGAGCAAGGATCCTGCCTTTTTGCGCGTAACCTTATCGAAGGGTGAAAGTTATGCTTATACGAATATTAGTGATCATTTAAGGAATGTTCACAGCACCGCTTCAACCGTTAAGGGCAAATTTGATGTGGTTCTGTATAAAGCGAACGGCATCGAGGAATCCAGACGCAATACTGGGCACTCAACCTTTCTGGTTGGTGCAGGTAAAAAGGCCAGCGTGACGGTAACCAGTGACACGCCGATTACCTTTGGTGGTATCTATCGGAGCTTTAAGGCCAGCGAAGATGACAATGGTATCGGCCAAACGACTTTGGAACCGGGGGATTCGTATGTTTTCCGGAATCATGATAGCCAATCGAACTCATTGCGGCGTGATAAAAGTAGCGGGAATGCACGCTTTGATTCTGCAAGCTATCGAGGACTTCGTTTACTTACATCAGATCATTTCAACAATATAGTAGACCCGGAGATTGTCGCGGGCGGTGAAGCAATTGTCACCAATGTATCAGATCGGCCAATCACCTTTAGTTATAGCAGTAAAGTAGAGGCTTTGCTCAGCGGGCAGGCGGCATTCCATCGAATTACGCTAAAACGTGGAGAAAGTCGGAGATTTATTAATGTAAGTTCTATAGACAAAGCCCTGGATGTCATTTCTGCCAACGGTATGAAGTGGAGCTATACCAATTACCGTGCAGACGGAACTTTCACTCAAGTGAAGGATACAACGCAATTGCCTCTAGTACAGGCTGGTGGCTACGTGGTGATTACTTCTGTATCGGATATACCGGTTACGTTTGGCGGTCCATTAGGAATATTCGATGTGGATGATGCCCAAGCTCCAGCAGGTCAGGTAACCGTTAATCAAGGAGAGAGTTATGTATTCGTGAATACAGGTACAGAGACTTCTACGCTGACCTCCAATGCTGCAAGTGAAAATCGTCTCTATGACTATGCCATATATGGAGAAGGTACCGGTGTTCATTCCAAGGTGGATGACGCAGGAATGAGTGTTTCGTTGCCTATGATCTTACTTGGAGCTGGAAAAACGCTAGTCGTGACTGTGACTTCACCACAGGCTGTAACTTTTAATTATGGAAATGAGATCAAGGCTGAAGCGGGTACAGAACCGGCGTTGTTAAAAACGTCTTTGTCCGGCGGAAAGCAGGAATTATGGATCAATCGCGGAAGCGAGGCAGCCCCTGTCTTGACGAATGCAAAGACGGCTGGTGGAACGTATCAGTATACCGTTACGGATCAGGCTGGAAAAGTGATTCGTGAACATAAAGAGGCGACAGATAATCTACAGCAAGTGCCAGGTAAAGCAAACATTCATCTTGCCGTAGCAGCAGCTACTCCTGCTGTTAATTTTGGAGCGCCTTATCGTGTGTTTGCTATGAAAAATAAAGATGATAGCAAGCTGGACGAGCTCATTGAGCTCATAGAAAAGGAAGCTGACTTTACGGTAGGTCAGCAAGGGAAATATCGTTTTACGCCCAAAGAAGACGGAATGTACCGTTTTGCGGTGAAGGAAAAATCCAACTATGCTGAACAGCAGCCTATTGTAGCTTTATTTTCGGACTCTGATTTTTCGAATCAGCTTGTCTCCTCAACAGAGCAAGAGCAAATATATGGTTGGAATTTCACTGTTTTAGAGTATGAGTTGAAGGCAGGACAAACCGTTTATGTAAAGCTGACAGAAGCCAATAGCGGCGCATTACAAACCGTAATTAAGGCAGCGCATATGGCTCCTGGCAAGGATACTTCATATGAATACGGCAAAGGGAACCGTCTGAATAAAGTTATTTTTTCCACCGGAGATCAAATCGAGCTGCAGTATGATTTAAACGGAAACGTCAGTTCGCGGCTGAAAAAGGTATTTCCTTTTATATTTTAAATGTATATCCATCCTTCGACAGCAAAACAGATAGCCAGATTTACAGGCAATTATTAAATAGGGGTGAGCATGTGTTTAAACGTTATATTTGTAGTCTATTATGTGTGGTCATGTTGCTGGGTCCATGGAGTACATGGGCATATGGAGAGGGAGGGAAAGGAGAGGCTGCTGCTTCTCAGGCTTCTTCGTCTTCCACTCCACAGATTATTACCAGAGCATGGCTTGCACAGCAAACCGGCAAGGATCAGGCTTGGGTCAATGCACAGTTATCCAAGGGCTATACTTTATATGATATTTATAAAGCATGGCAAAAAGATGGCGGGGAAAACTCATTACCGGAACAAAGTCCTGCCTTGTGGGTACAGCAAAACGGGCTTGAATTGAGCACAAAAGCGAAGACGGAGCCGTCCAAGGAGTCGGCTGAGCTCAAGGCGGGTGAAACGCCCGTTCAGGATGAAGTGGTAAGTCCCAAATCGCTGGATCAGGGTGAGGAACCATCGCTGGTTCCTGAGACGACTAAGGCAGGTATACCATCCGTACCCAGCGTACATGATTCCGTGTATGCACCGATTCCAGAAGAAAACGGCCTGATCGGGCAGGATTTACTTAAACAAAGCTTGCTACAGGTATCTGCTGCAACAGATGTGTATGCTCCTTTGGATCAGGCAGCGCTTGCACAAAGCAGGTTAAGTGATGATACTTCGCGTTATGGGCTGGATTACGGTGACAACAGTGTATCCACCGCTTCTGGACAGCTTGTTGTTCAAAATACCGACCTCGTGCTGCCAGGGTCATTGCCCTTTGCACTGACTCGTGTGTACAACAGTTCATTGGCCAATAACCAGATTGGTGTGCAGCAAAATGAGGGGGGATATACAAACACAAGTGCCATCCGCGAGGAGGAAGCAGCTTCAAGTCTGGGACGAGGCTGGAAATGGGATCTTCCTCATATGCAGAAACAGGGCGGTAAACGGTATTTGTACATGCCGGGAACAGGCTCCTATGAACTGAAAAATGATTTGAAGCTTGAAGGATATGCATACAAAGATCTGAAGATCAGTACAGATCAAAGCGCAAGCGTGCAGGGAATACGAAGTGAATACAAAATATCTGAGCTGAATGGAAATGACTATTATCTCGATCAGGATGGTTATTTGATTTTAATCCAGGATGCATATAAGAATCGGGTAGAATTGGATTATACAAGCTCTGGTGGAGCTAGGCTCATTCGTTCGATTCGAAATAATGATGGCAGAGAGCTTGGCTTCACTTACAATGCCGGACAGCTTGTCGTCAAAGAGCAAGGCACGGACCATCAGTACACCTACCGTCAAAGTGGTGAGGGAAGCAGCAAGGTGCTCACGGAAGTGCTGGATTCCCTGTCACGAAGCACCAGCTATACGTATACCTTCATGGATGCTCCGTTTAATTTGGTAGCAGATCGTGAAGGGAAAGCTGGGGTCTTACAGCAAAATACAACTGCGCTGCTCACACGAATTGCACGACCTACTTCGTCCATGACTGACATTCGTTATGAAGCCTACAACAAGCGCATAGGCGTATACGGTACACAAGGCGTGTTTAAAGTGATTTCACGCGCAGATGTGTACAGTACAACGGCAGGTAACCGTTTTTTAAATCAAACCGATTTCACCTATTCGGGAGAGGATCTAGCCGGCTATGGCAAAAACGCCGAATGGACGGTGACTGCTACAGGAACACGTACAACGGAAACCTTCCATTTCGGTAAAACCTTTAGAGGAGAGCATGCACCCGACAAATGGGTTCTTAACCGCTATGATCAAGAG
>NZ_JBITPH010000058.1:0-115014 GCF_050467685.1 Paenibacillus sp. NRS-1782 | reverse complement strand
TAAAGACTGATGCTGTACTAGGGATTTCTCCGCACTTTAATAAGAAGGGAGGGCGGTTTTCCATTTCATGGCATGAACGGAACCAAGGTCTGACACGCATGAAGGAAAGGACCGCACCTCCGTTCGAATTGCAGAATGAGGAGGTACCCTATTATGAAGCTTCAGGATATGATCGGACTTGCCGTTTTCGATGTAGAGGACGGGAAGCAGATTGGTAAAATACACGATTTTATGGTGACGGCTGATTGGAAAATTACAGGGATCGAGTTGGAGGGCAAAGGCCTTTTTTCATCTCAAGTGAAAATGGTGGCTTGGGATGACATCGTTGCTTATGGCGAAGATGCGATTATGATTCGCAATCAGCAAGCTGTCCGTAAAACGGAGGCCAATGATATACAACATACGTATTTGCTTGGACCCGGTAAATTGAAGGATTTATCCGTGCTTACAGAGGAAGGACTTATGCTCGGACACATTTCGGATGTTTATTTTGACCAGGGAATGGGCAATAACATAATAGGCTTGGAAATCAGCGATGGTTTTGTATCGGATATTATTGAAGGGCGGAAATGGCTGCCCTGCACCGAAGAAATGTCCATCGGGGAGAATGCCGTTATGGTGCCCCCGTTAAGCGAGCAGCGTTTGGAAAAAGCCATATATTCTGTTAATGGATAGGGTGAGTTTATTGAGATGTCCGAATTGTAATTCCAAAGATATCGGCAAAATCGGCTCCCATCAATTTTATTGCTGGGGATGCTTCATCGAACTTCAGGTGAATGGTGAAAAAATGTCCGTCTACCAAGTGGAAGAGGACGGTACGCTCAGTTCGCTGGACGACCTGTTCTTTGGAGATGAAATGGCACAACAGGACCTGCCGCAGATCCACGCTTCTTCCTAAATTAAGCGGGGACAGGCTGTCCATCTATATGAGGTGTGACTATATCGTTCAACATAGGGACAGATCATAGATTGGACCATGCTTGATGAATAACGAAGAGGGTGATTCCCGTTGGCTGCAATAGCCTGGGAGTCACCCTCTTTTTCATGTAGATTCCTGTCTGGATGGATTTACAGCTTAAAGCGTTTAACCTCTTCCAGTAGCAGGTCTGCGTGCGAGTCAAGCTTGGCGGAAAGCTGGGCAATATTGCTCATGGAATGCCCTTGCTCCTGCACGGAGGAAGCCACTTCCTCCGTGGAAGCTGCGCTTTGCTCAGAAACGGCGACCACGCTGGAAATGACATCGGAAATATGTCCGGCGTTTGTACGGAGATGGTCAGCCGCAGCGGATACGTCCTCAATCTGGGTAAGCATATGCTGAGAAGCTCCCCGTATGGACTCGAACGCCAGTCTCGTAGCGGTAGCCGCATGCTCCTGTTCTACTGTTACAGCGAGAGCCTTCTTCATTTCCTCTGCGCTCCGTAGTCCCGCAACCTTGATTTCCTCCAGCTTGTGCATAATGCTGTCACTGGAGCTTCCTGCTTGTTCAGCCAGCTTGCGTACTTCCCCGGCAACGACGGCAAAGCCGCGTCCGTGTTCCCCGGCACGGGCTGCTTCAATGGAAGCATTCAGCGCCAGCAGATTGGTTTGGGCTGCGATATCATGAATGGCCCCGGCCAGCCGTTCAATATCCTGTGTTTTCAACGTGAGCGAGTCTACAGCTTCACCTACAGCGGTTGTTGTTTGTCTGGACTCGGCTGCAAGCTTCGCTTGACGCTCGGCTGTTTCATACCCGGCTAGCACGGCAGCGTCTGTTTCCAGCACGGCGGTTTGGGTTCGCTTGACGCTTTGGCCAATTTGGTCGATGGAGCCCGTCATATGCGATAGCTTTTCAGAGCCAGAATATACAGCCTCGGCCTGATCACTTGCTCCTTGGGCAAGCTCCTGAACGGCACTGGAGATTTGTGATGCGATGGTCCCGGTATCCTTGGCGTGCTGGTGCATGTCATGAGAAGCAGAGCTGACCTCGCCAGCCGTATCAGCCACTTTGCGCAGTAAGTGAGAAAGATGTTCCGACATGATATTAAAATCCGTACCCAAGCTGGCAATTTCATCTTTGCCCTTAATATCCACACGTGCTGTCATATCCCCTTCAGCAATCCGCTTGACGTTCGCTTGAAGCCTCCGAATCGGCTTGATAAAGCTGTTCGCCGCCCAGACCGCCAAAAGCATGGCAACAACAAAAATAATAGCTACAGTAATCAACAGTTGGTTACGAGTAGAGTAGTACTCCTGAAAAGCAATTTCTTTTGAGATAGACAAGCCTACGATCCAGCCTGTGCTGGGCATTTTCTTAAAATAAAGCTGGCGATCACTGCCATTGTAGTTGTAGTCGGCTTTTCCCGAAGGGGCGCTGAGCAGGGCCGCCGTTGATGAACCCAACTCGGGCGTATCCTTGAGATTTTTACCAGCCAGCTTGCTGTCTGGATGCGCGACGACGACTCCATTCTGGTCAATCAGAAATGCGTAGCCTAATCCGTTCAGGTTTATGTTTTTAATGATTTTTGTCATGTCGTTTAACATAATATCTTCACTGATCACCCCAGTGATAGAGCCATTGGAGTCCTTGAGAGGCTTTGCAATGGAAATGGTGAAGTCCTGGCTTCCTGCATCAATGTACGGTGAGGAATAATACAATTCCCCCTTGGTTTTGGCATCCTTGTACCACGGACGTGTGCGAGGATCGTAGCCCGCATCAGACCAGCCGGAGCCATCCCAGTAGGTTCCATCCTCAAATCCTGCATAAATGTTAGCGATACTTTGATTCTTATAGTTTTGAAAGGCGGCCATCAGGGAAGCTACTTTTGCATCCGAAGGGATATCACCGGATTGTAATCCCGCAGCCAGTGTTTCAATAATTTTGGCGTTTCCGCGTGTCCATCCGTCGAGTTGGTTGACGGTCTCGGAGGCTTTGCTGTTCATAAGCTCTTGGATATCACGGTTGGCCTGATTTTTAATGCTTGTCATGCTAATGACGGACAAAGGCCCAGCTGCAACGATAACAATACAGGTGAAAAAGAGAATAAGTTTCATTTTTAAGTTCATGTAACGACCCCCGATGATTCAGAAATGTGAAAGCTCAAATAGTTCTTTGTACTTATATCGTCAGATAGAATGACTTTGTTAATCAATTTCAATTGTTTTCATTCTTTCTTCATAAACCTTATTTAAGGCGCCTCCACAGTTAGGTGAAGGATTAAAGTAAAGGTACAGGCATATACTTAAAAGAGGCTAGTCCGGTAAGGGGGCACGGTATGGAGCAATTAACGAAAAGCAGGCTGTTCCGATACGGAATATGGACGCTGCTGGGACTTGTCATTCTATATTTTATCTGGCTGCTGCGGCCTTTGTTTTTGCATCTGTATGATTTTCTAAAAACGATTATTGCGCCATTTGCGGTGGCGATGATTATTTCCTATGTGCTTAATCCTGTGGTCAATATGCTGGGCGGACGCAAGGTACCTCGAAGCATAGCCGTCCTGCTCATTTATGCTGTATTTTTGGGCAGCCTTGTCGTTATTCTGATGCACCTGATTCCGATGTTTATGGATCAACTGGATGAACTGAATGAGCATCTGCCAGAGCTGACCATGCATGCCCAGGGACTAATGACGAATATGGACGGAAGTATTTTACCCCAAGGGGTACGCTCGGGTATGAATCAGTGGTTTTTTCAACTCGAAAATCGGATGGCTACAGGCATTGCTGCTTTTATGGACAACATCGGCGGGATGATCAATATGTTGTTCAATGTGTTCATTGTGCCGTTTCTCATTTTTTATATTTTAAAGGATTTCGATGTGTTCGAACGGGCTATTGTGTCTTATCTGCCTCGATCCCGCCGCAAGGCTATTGTAACGGTGCTCAAGGAAATTGATCAGGCGCTCGGTAACTATGTGCGCGGACAACTGTTGGTGTGCGTCATTATCGGGGTGATGGCCTATATCGGATATATGCTGATTGGGATGCCTTATGCGCTGCTGCTGGCAGGAGTGGTGGCTGTATTCAATATTGTGCCGTATTTAGGCCCGTTTTTGGGGGCAGCTCCAGCGGTCGTTATGGCTTCTACAGTTTCCTTTAAAATGGTACTGCTGGTCATAGTCGTCAACACCTGTATTCAAGTGCTGGAAAGTAACGTCATTTCTCCCCAGGTAGTTGGACGAACCTTGCATTTGCATCCGATTGCTATCATTTTCGCACTGCTGGTGGGCGGGGAAATAGCGGGAATAACCGGGTTAATTTTGGCGGTTCCGGTGATGGCGGTTTTGAAGGTGGCGCTTCAGCATTTTTTTGCTTATTATGTGAAGCGTAAAACGATCTGATTTCGTCCATATCCCCGTCTGAAATCGCGTTGACACGGCTAAATGACACGGATATACTGAATTGAGTATGTTTAAATGTGTTTATCCAGTAGGGAAAGCTCATTTCGGAGTGCGGGCTGAACCCGCCGGGATGCTCCCGTTACCAGTGAAAACAAGGCGATCGCTCGTCCGTTAAGCAGATGTTGGGTGTGCAGCTTGCACATGTAGCATTTCGTACAGAGGGGGCGGCGATAACCAGGGTGGTACCGCGATACAATCGTCCCTGATCCGTTCAGGGGCGTTTTTCTGTTTTTTTATGGCCTGTGCCAAGTACAAGTGACACCATAATTAGGAGGCTACTTAATATGAAAGCTAGTGAAATCCGCTCCAAATGGCTGGAGTTTTTTGAAAGCAAGGGACATGTGATTGAACCAAGCGCACCGCTTGTTCCGCATAAAGATCCTTCCCTGCTGTGGATTAATGCGGGGATGGCACCGCTTAAGCCTTATTTTGACGGACGTGTGAAGCCTGAGAATCCGCGTATCGCTAATTCGCAAAAATGTATTCGCACCAATGACATTGAAAATGTCGGCAAAACGCGCCGTCACCACACTTTTTTCGAAATGCTCGGTAATTTTTCGATTGGCGACTATTTTAAGGAAGAAGTCATTGTGTGGGCATGGGAGTTTCTGACTGATCCGAAGTGGATCGGCTTTGACCCGGAGCGTCTGGCTGTAACCGTATATCCTGAGGATGAAGAGGCGTACAAGCTGTGGAACGAAAAGGTAGGGCTTCCTGCTGAACGTATTATCAAACTGGAAGATAACTTCTGGGATATCGGTGAAGGCCCTTGTGGACCTTGTACGGAAATTTTTTATGATCGCGGCGAAGCTTACGGCAGCGACATGACGGACCCTGAAATGTATCCGGGCGGGGAAAACGAGCGTTATCTGGAAGTATGGAACCTCGTATTTTCACAATTCAACCATAACAAGGATGGCAGCTACACGCCGCTTCCGAACAAAAATATTGATACAGGCGCCGGATTGGAGCGTTTTGCATCCATTTTGCAAAATGTGGATTCCAACTTCGATACGGATATTTTCCAACCTATTATTCAGAAAACAGCCGCTATGGCAGGAGTCAAATATAACGAAAATGTGGACAGCGATGTGGCTCTAAAAGTGATTGCTGACCATGTCCGCACCGTAGCTTTTGCGATTGGTGACGGTGTGCTGCCTTCCAACGAAGGCCGTGGTTATGTTATCCGTCGTTTGCTGCGCCGTGCTGTGCGTTACGGAAAAATGCTGGGTATGAACCGTCCATTTATGTTTGAACTGGTGGAAACGGTGGGGGATGTCATGGGCGTGTACTACCCTGAGGTGGTGGACAAGCGTGATTTCATCATCAAGGTGATCAAAACAGAAGAGGAACGCTTCCACGAGACATTGACAGACGGATTGGCTATTTTGGCTGATATCAGTGCTCAGGCGAAAGCGAAAGGTCGCAATGTCATCAGTGGAGCAGACGCATTCAAACTGTATGATACGTATGGTTTCCCATTCGATCTCACCGAGGATTATGCGGACGAGCAAGGCTTAAAAGTAGACCGTGAAGGCTTTGATGAAGCGATGCAGGAGCAACGGCAACGTGCGCGTGACGCTCATCAGGACAATGCCAGCATGAAGATTCAGGGTGGAGCCTTGTCTGACCTGGCGGTTAAAAGCGATTTTGTTGGATATAATGACCTCGTAACCGAATCCAAAATTGTGGCTATTGTATATGAAGATGTGTTGGTGGACAGTGTTAGTGAGGGACAGACTTGTCAGGTTGTGCTGGACGTGACTCCTTTTTATGCTGAAAGCGGCGGACAGGTCAGTGACCATGGCTTGCTGCGTGGAGGTACAGTAACGGCGAAGGTCGAAGGGCTGTTCAAGGCACCTCAAGGCCAGCATGTGCATCAGGTTGTCGTGGAAGCCGGTGAGCTGAACGTTGGCGATACGGTGAAAGCAGAAGTGGATCAGGCATCCCGTGGTGAAATCGAAAAAAATCATACGGCTACGCATTTGCTTCACAAAGCGCTTAAAGAAGTGCTGGGCGACCATGTGAATCAGGCAGGTTCCCTGGTGGAGCCTGGGCGTCTGCGTTTTGACTTTTCCCATTTTGGCAGCATTACGTCGGAAGAGCTGGCGGACATTGAGTTACGGGTAAATCGCGCCATTTGGAGCCAGCTGGATGTAAATGTTGAACTGAAACCGATTGATGAAGCCAAGGCACTCGGAGCGATGGCTCTGTTCGGTGAAAAATATGGAGATATCGTACGGGTTGTCAAGGTAGGCGATTATAGCATTGAGCTGTGCGGCGGCTGTCATGTGAGCAACACCTCACAAATCGGACTGTTCAAGCTTGTCAGCGAGAGCGGCATCGGATCGGGAGTTCGCCGGATTGAAGCGGTGACCGGACGCTTTGGCTTTGAATATATGGAAGGCCAGTTGGAGCTGCTAAAAGTATCGGCAGGTCTGGTAAAATCCAAGCTGTCCGAGGTGCCAAAACGCATCGAATCCTTGCAACAGCAAATTAAGGACCTCAGTCGTGAAAATGAATCGCTGCAAAGCAAGCTGAGCGTTATTGAAGCGGGTCAGTTGACCGATCAGGTCGTGCAAGCTGGCGGAGTACAGCTGTTGGCTGCACGTGTACAGGCTTCCAGTATGGATGCACTGCGTGCAATTGCCGATGAGCTGAAAGGCAAGCTTCCAGCTGCTGTGCTGGTACTGGGGGCTGCAATGGATGACAAAGTTAATTTTGTCGTAGCTGTACCGGCAGAGCACACCAAGGCCGGGCTTCATGCAGGCAAGCTTGTGAAGGAAATTGCTGCGGTATGCGGCGGCGGTGGTGGTGGCCGTCCGGATATGGCGCAAGCCGGAGGCAAGGATGCCAGCAAGCTGGACGAAGCGCTCGTATGTGCCCGTGAATTGGTAGTGGCGGCTACTCAAGGATAAAGTTCGATAATTTTTGCGGGATTTTGGAAAAAACCGAACTTAGACATTTCCTTGAAGGGCTCTGCTTATGGTATGATGTATAAGAATAAGCTGGCATAAACATGTACACATGTTTTGTGGAAGCGAGGTGTCAACAGTGGATTCCATGGACAAAACGGTCAAATTTAATGTCAAGGCGGATGAGAAGGAAGCTTCTGCTCAGGAGATTTTGTTGACCGTATATGATGCTTTGGTGGAAAAAGAATACAATCCGATCAATCAGATTGTCGGGTATTTGTTGTCAGGTGATCCGGCTTATGTGCCACGGCATAATAATGCCAGAAGCCTGGTACGCAAAAAAGAACGCGATGAATTGATTGAAGAGTTGGTTCGTTTTTATCTGGCCAAGCACCGTTAGGAGACAGGCATGAAAGTAATGGGATTGGATTACGGGGACCGCCGAATCGGGGTCGCTGTAAGTGATGCCTTCGGCTGGACCGCCCAAGGATTGGAAGTCATAGAACGACGCGGTAACGACAGCGAGTTTGGTAAGATTGCAAATCTGGTCCGTGACAATGAGGTCGGCGAGGTTGTAGTAGGCTTGCCGAAAAACATGAACGGTACCGTGGGTCCACGCGGTGAAATTTGCATTGAGTTTGCGAACCGACTCAAGGAGTTACTGGGTTTACCCGTTCACCTTTGGGATGAACGGCTGACGACGCGTTCGGCAGAGCGTACGCTCCTGGAGGCCGACGTCAGCCGAAAAAAACGCAAGCAGGTGGTAGACAAACTGGCCGCAAGCCTGATCTTGCAAAACTATTTGGACGCACACAGTACAAGGTGAGGGGGATTTCGTAATGGCTGAAAATCAAGTGGGTATGGAAGAAGAGCCGGAAATTATTTACATTACCGATGACGAGGGCAACGAGGAAGAGTTCGAGGTCATTATGAAGTTTGAGGTAGACGGTTCCGAAGCGAAGTACATGATGGTTGCGCCAGTGGACCCTGAAGCCGACGAGTCCGATGTGTACGCCTTCCGTTACGAGGAAGAGGGCGATGATATTAAATTGTTTGTGATCCAAGACGATGCCGAATGGGAAATCGTTGAAGAGACCTTTAATACATTTGTGGAAGAAGAGGACGAGGAAGACGGGAAATGACGAACTATTCACGTGAAGACCTGAGCTGGACCTCTGATTTGAAGGAAGCGTTCGGCGGCGATGTAGAGCTACAGGATGAACAGGGCCGTGCAGTACGCATGGAACTGGAAGCAGAGTTCAAGGTAGGAGAGCAACGGTACGCCGTATTGCGCAAGCCCGGAACTGCTGAAGGCGAGCATGAGCTGTATCATGTGAGCCCATCCCCGGAAGGCGATATTTCCATCACCACGATTGAGGATGACGATGAGTGGGAAGATATTTCCGAGCTGTATGATGAATGCACGCTGCCGGAAGAGCTGTAAGGTCTGGATAACGAGGAGATCAAACCTGAAAGGGCGGACCAGTCCGCCCTTTTTGGCTGTGAAGGAGTTGGGTGGAAGTGAAGCGAAGGATGACGTTGGTTACGTTGCTTCTGATGATTGTGATCATAGCAGGCGGAGCAACTCTCTATATTTGGAATGCCATGCAGCCTGTTCAGGCGAAAACGCAGCCGGTTGTATTTACAGTAGTGAAGGGAACGGGCACGTCCGCTATAGCAGATACACTGGAGCAAAAGGGACTCATACGTAATGCGCTCGTGTTTAAGGCTTACCTTAAATTCAAACAGCAAGGCAGCGCGTTTATGGCTGGAAAATATGAGGCTCAGCCCGGTGCTACCTTCGATCAGTTGATTGCCAAGCTCTCAGCAGGGGACGTTGTGAAAGAGGAAATGATCCGTTTTACGATACCGGAAGGATTTACGATCAGACAGATGGCTGATAAGCTGCAAAAGGAAGGACTGGCGGACCAGAAGCAATTTTTGCAGCTGGCCAACGATCCGTCCGCTTTTGACGTCGCGCTGGTGCGGGACATTCCAAAGCAGGCGGGGCTTCGCTATGCGCTGGAAGGCTATCTTTTCCCGGAAACCTATGAGCTGAAAAAGGGCAGTACGACCAAAGATATTATACAGGCGATGCTGGAACAGATGCAAAAACGTCTGGAGACCGTTCCCGATATGGACGCCATGCTGAAACAGCGGGGGGAAACGCTACATCAACTGCTGACGGTTGCTTCTCTGGTGGAGCGTGAGGTCGTTGTGGATGAGGAACGGCCTGTCGTAGCTAGTGTCATTTATAACCGGCTCAAGCAGGATAAGAAGCTGGAAATTGATGCTACCGTTCAATATATGCTGGACAAGCAAAAGGAACGGCTGTACTACAAGGATTTGGCTGTAGAAAGCCCATATAATACGTATTTGCATCAGGGACTTCCACCGGGGCCGATTGCAAGCCCCAGCCTGAAATCAGTGGTGGCAGCTTTGCAGCCAGATGCTACGGATTATTTATTTTATGTGACCAAAAAAGACGGAACGCAAGGACATTTGTTTGCCAAGACATATAAAGAACATTTGCATAATATTCAGGTAAGCAACCGTAAGACAAATTAGGAGGTGAGCCTATGGCTTACAAACCCGAACTATTGGTAACTGCCAGCTCTCCGGAGGATGCCCGTCAAATGCTGGAGGCTGGAGCGAGTGCATTGCTTATTGGAGATGACCGCTTTGGGATGCGATTACCGGGACATTTTTCACCGGACCAAATCCGTGAGGTTGTGGAAGAAGCTCGAAAGCATACGGCCCAGGTATATGTATCCATGACCAACTTGATGACGAACGAGCTATTGCCATTCCTTCCCGAATACGTGCAGTCGCTTGCCGGATGCGGTGTAGATGCCATTGAGTTTAATGATCCGGCCGTATTGATGGCGGTAAAGGAATATGCTCCTCATGTGAAGTTGTTCTGGAACGGTGAAATGATTTCCACCAACTTCGCAACCGCCAACTATTGGGGAGAGAAGGGCGCTTCGCGCGTCATTTTGGCCCGTGAGCTGAGTATGGACGAAATTACGGAAATGGTGCCAAGGCTGAACATGGAGGCGCAGGTTCAGGTGCATGGCATGACTAATATTTATCATTCCAAGCGCAAGCTTGTACAAAGCTATATGCTGCATCAGGGACGCCCGGTGGAAGGTGATCTGGGCAGAGAGCGCGGCTTGTTTTTGATTGAAGCAGAGCGGCAGGAAGAGAAGTTTCCGATTTATGAGGATATCAACGGAACGCATATTATGAGTTCGGATGATTTTTGCATTATGGAGGACCTGCATATTTTGATGGAGGCAGGTGTGCATAGCTTTAAGATTGAGGGCATGTTGAAGCCTACGGCTTATAACGCGGCGGTCGTTCGTGCTTATCGCATAGCGTTGGATACCTTTACAGCCGATCCTGACGCTTATGTTTATGATGAAAGCTGGCTGGATGAGGTTCGCCGTCTTCAAGATCCTGAACGGGAACTGTCCTTCGGATTTTTCTATAAAGAACAGGTTTATTAATTCTAAAAATGAGTACACAGAGGGGGGAACGTCATGGGAACGATGACCACTACGAGAAAATATACGGGTAAGCGGAATCGTCTGGATAAGCCGGAGCTGCTGGCTCCTGCCGGAAATTTGGAAAAGCTGAAGTTTGCTATTCACTATGGTGCGGATGCCGTGTATATTGGTGGACAGAAATACGGTCTGCGCTCCAATGCCGATAATTTCAGCTTTGAGGAAATGCGGGAAGGCGTAGAGTTTGCGAAAAAATATGGCGCCAAAGTTATTGTTGCTACCAATATTTATGCGCACAATGAGGATATTGCAGGGATTGAAGAATACCTGCGTAATTTGCACAAGGCGGGTATTCATGCTGTCATCGTTGCTGATCCTGCGATTGTATCTGTGGCATTGCGTACGGTGCCGGAGCTGGAAGTGCATTTGAGCACCCAGCAATCGACGCTGAACTGGCAGGCGGTAAAGTTCTGGAAGAATGAAGGTTTACCGCGTGTGGTACTGGGCCGTGAGACCAGCTTGGAGGAAATTGAAGAAATTAAAAAGCATGTGGACATCGAAATCGAAGCCTTTGTTCATGGTGCGATGTGCTCTTCATTTTCCGGTCGCTGCGTGCTGTCTAATCACTTTACGGACCGGGATTCCAATCGTGGGGGCTGCTGTCAGTCCTGCCGCTGGAAATACGATTTGTTTGAGGATGCCCGTCAAGACGAGGTGTGGATATCAGAGGAAGAGGCGCAGGATAGCAATGTGCTGAAGCAATTCCAGCTTGGTGTTAATCAGCTTCCACTGTTTGAGGAAAATGATAATGCTTTTTCTATGGGCTCTAAGGATCTGTGCATGATTGAAAATGTCCCTGATCTGATTGATGTCGGTGTGGATAGCTTCAAGGTAGAGGGACGTATGAAGTCCATTCACTATGTGGCTACGGTTGTAAATGTCTACCGTCAAGCGATTGACTCGTATATGGCTGATCCTGAAAATTATGTGCTCAAGCCGGAATGGATTGATGAAATAAACAAGGCGGCTAATCGTCCGCTGAACACTGGCTTTTTCTACGATACACCGGATCACGAAGATCATATTTATGAGCCGGAAGAAAAGGCTGCACCTTATGATTTTGCCGGACTGGTTATGGACTATGATGCGGCGAATGGTATAGCTACCATTCAACAGCGTAACCATTTTAAACCGGGATATGAAATTGAATTTTTTGGTCCGAACGGAACGTTCTTTAAACAAACGGTTGGAACAATCTGGGATGAAGAAGGCAACGAACTGGATGCTGCCCGTCACCCGCTGCAACGGATCAAAATGAAGGTAGATCAGCCTGTATCTTATTTTGACATGATGCGTAAAAAGAAGTAATTAAGTCTTAAGTCTCGGATAAAAAGATTCAAAAGCCTCTCCTATCGGTTGGAGGGGCTTTTTTTTGAATACTTTTCTAGGAAAAAAGTTTCACAAAATTTAGTGGTTGTTGAAAGGAAAGCTACATTCCTTGTCGAATAGTTCCGATAGATATGATATAGATAATAGATACATAACGGATACGTGGATCAGGAAACTAATTATAGGGTGGTAGGTGAGAGAAATGGTTTTTTGGAAAAAAGAGGGGAATACAACGAAGAAGCAGCCAAAAAAAACGTCTCTAATTAAAGGATTGAAGGGCAGCAAGGCGACAACGGCTAAAGGAGACAAAACAGTGGGGGGGTCTTCGAAGGTCGCTCCCTGGTTGTCTAAGGCTACTCGTGTAGGCGCATACAATTTAAAGCGCTTACTCAAGCCGGAAAAATACAGTAAGGATTTTATGCATTTGGTTAAAAATTATAATCCGGTCCGTTCCGTTGGCATGAAGCTGTTTTTGATCTTTTTTGCAGCGATTATGCTGTTTGTGATCAGTCTGGGAATGATTTCATACTTTAAAGCAAAAAATACAATTGAGCAAAATGCCGCTACGGCTTATCAGCAAACGGTTCAACAAACCGCAGAGAAGCTGGATCTCATTTTGGAACGCTTTCAGGATACGTCGACACAGGTATTCTTCGATACTGAATTAAGTGATCAGCTACAAAAGGCGGCAAAGCAGGAGAAAAATTCGTTTGATTCCTTTGTTGCTATGGGGGAAGTAAACAAGAAGTTAACGAACATTGCATTTACAAATAAGGAAATTGATTCTCTTTATCTGTATCCGGAACAAACAAATCTGGCTGCTATGGGCACAGGAACACAAAAAGATGTGCGGCAGGAAGCATGGTTCAAGGATATTTTGAAAAATAAAGGGATTGTCTGGTTGCCTACACAGGTAAATGAAAACGGCAGTAAGACGTTTCGTCTGGCTCGTTCCATGAACAGCATGTCGGGCTTGGGCGGGACTTACGTCTTGGTCATGGATTTGAAGTCCAGTGCTGTGGATGATCAGTTGAAAAGTATTGATTTGGGCGCGGGCAGCATGATTAGCCTGATTACACAGGATGGCGTTTTTATAGGCTCCAACATTGATGCTCTGGCAGGAGGGAAACAAAAGCTGGATTACGTTTCACAGCTCCAGGGTGTTGAAGGAAATCAAATTTTGGAGCAGTCCGCAAACGGGAAAGTCCAAAATGTGCTGGCGGTGCATAATACACTGGGCACCTCGAAGTGGATTCTCCTGGGTGTCGTACCTGTATCCGTGCTTGTTAAAGATGCCGAAGGGATTTTAACGGCGACCTGGATTTTTGCTGCGGTGGCGGCACTGATCGCGTTGTTCATCGGTTTGTGGATAGTGCGCCTTGTAGCTCTCCCTTTAACGCATTTAAAGGATCTGATGCTGGAAGGAGCCAAAGGCAATCTGCAGGTTCGTACCAACTACAACGCGCAGGATGAAATCGGACAGTTGTCTGTAAGCTTTGATACGATGATGGAGCAGATTACTTTGCTGGTAGAGCAGACGAATGTTTCAGCTCAAGAAGTGCTGGATACAGCGACGGAACTCAGCAATGCCTCGAAGAAAACAGCTATCTCAGCTAAGGAAATTGCAGCGGCTACTGAGGAGATTGCTCACGGATCTGCCAGTTTGGCGACAGAGGCTGAACGTGGCAGCGGACTGACTGGAAACATATCACAGCAAATGGATACGGTCGTAGCTTCCAACCAAGAAATGAGCAAGGTTGCACACGAAGTCGAGCAATCCAGTGAACGAGGAACGGTCCAGTTGAAAAACCTTCTGGGTAAGACCAAGGTTACGGAGGAAACAACACATGCGCTTGTGGGCAAAGTAGACAAGTTGAAGGAGACGACTTCCGATGTCTTCAAGGTGTTGGGCGTGCTACAAGATATTGCGAAGCAAACGAATATTTTATCATTGAATGCTACGATTGAAGCGGCAAGGGCCGGAACGGCAGGACGTGGATTTATGGTGGTGGCCAATGAGGTTCGGCAACTGGCTGAACAATCACGTCAAGCCATTCGCACGGCGACGGGAATTATTAATAACATCGTCGGTGAGATGAATGAGACGGTTCAGGCGTTATCGGAGGTGTACCCACTGTTCCGACAGCAGATGGGAGCGGTACAGGAGACGACGGACATTTTCCAATCGGTACAGCAGCAAATGGGAGAATTTGCACTTCGCTTGGGTACGGTTACCTCATCCATTCAGGAGCTGAGTGAATCACAGGCGATCTTGTCGGAGGCGATGACCAATGTGAGTGCGGTAGCCGAGCAGTCCTCCGCCACTTCGCAGGAAGTCGCTTCTCTCAGCACCGAGCAGGCGAATATCGGGAATCAACTGGTAGGATTGTCTGATAAGCTGGAAGGGGTATCGGTCAATTTGAAGGAGCAGCTTTCACGGTTTACAGTGTAAGGGTGTAAGTATCCTTAAATTGTTGAGCTTGCTGGTGTTTGAGAATTATTGTGTTATATGAATTTATTGTTTACCCAGAAGCCCTTTCCTTAGCCAATGCTTTGCATAGCCTATACAGTACGCTAAAAACAAAGGAGGCGTTCTTATGGGAGAAATGGAAAGAGGCTTCGGAGGAGTGTGGACATCAATAGCCGCTATCCTGACACTGTTTATTTTGCTAGTGATCATCTTGAAAACATTTCTCTTATAACATTGTGGGCTCTACTGCATCGTACTGGTAGAGCCTTATTTGTTTGCCTGAATGCCCTGCCCTTGATTAATCTCCTACATATGCTGAAGTGTACTACACATCAAAGGAGGGATCGAGCCATGGGGGATTTGAAGGTGGTTGCGGCGTGTGGACTTCTACGGGTGCAATTTTGGTACTCTTTATTCTGTTGGTTATCATCACTAAAGCCTGTTGGGTTTAATTTGTAAATAATCGTGAAGGCAATGTTCAATAACTAACCACTCGGCTTCTCAAGCTGGGTGGTTTTGCTTTTCAATAAAACGATATGCCATATAGCATACAGATTGGAAAAAACATTTACAGGACATACTACTGGAAAAAAGATGAAAGGAGGATGCATGTGCCGAGGCGTGGCAGCAGTTTTATTCGAAAATGTCGCATTGCATATATGGCTGTGGGCATTACGGCTTTGCTACTCATTTTGCTGTTGCGGCTGGCCTGGATACAGGGGACGGCGGGTATCCACATGTCCGCTTACGGAGGTCATTCGCTCAAGGAAATGTCTGTACGCCAGCGGCAGGAGGGCATTGCAATCGACTCGGGGCGGGGGCAATTTACGGATCGGTACGGACGTTCGTTAACTGGGGGCGTGGTATGGGCGCCAGTGCTTTTTCCTGATGTAGACGGTAAAACAGCCCTGCACGGAGAACAGCTTTCCAAGCTGCTGCGGACAGACAAGAAAAAGCTGCTGTCTCAATGGAAGGGGCTGCAATCCCCGCTGTTATGGCGAGATGGTCGTGGAGAACCCCTGCAAATCAAGCCGGATGAAGCGGACCAGCTGCTTAGCCTTGCACCTTCTCTGGTAGAGCTTGTACCGTATTCGAAACGCTACAACAAAGTACCCAATGGCAAGCAATGGCTCGGATTTCTGTACGAACGACCAGATCGACCGGGGCAATTACCAATCGGGGCAGCCGGGCTGGAAAGAACGCTGGAGCCACTCCTGAGTGGTGTGGGTGAAACCTTCGTTTCTCGATTTGTCGATGCGCAGCGCCGTCCGCTGACTCATGTGCCGTTACGTGTAAGTGCCCCATCCAATGGCCACTATCCTCTACAGGTCCAGACGACCATTGATCTCCCCTTACAGCAGCAGCTTGAAAAGCTGACGGAAACGAATCATCTGGCAGAAGGGGCGGTGGTTGTGCTGGATGCGGGGAACGCCGATGTGCTGGCGATGGTGTCTCGTCCTTTTTATAACCCTGGTCGCGTCGATCCACACCAGACCACAGGTTGGGCTAACCGTGCGCTCAAGGCAGTGACACCCGGTTCAATTTTTAAGCTGGTTACGGCGGCGGCTGCGCTTGAATCAGGGGCAGTCCAACCGAAGGAGCAATTCCATTGTCATGGGACCTATGGGAAGTATGGTTTGGCTTGCTGGAAAAAAGAAGGACACGGTAGCCTGAACCTGGAGGAGGGGCTCGCCGTATCCTGTAATATCGTGTTCGCTCATCTGGGTGAACGGCTGAGCCCTGCCCAAATTCAGGCGACAGCCTCTGCGCTCGGCTTGAGCCGGACCGTCGGCTGGCAGGAGCGGAATCTTGCGGGCATAGCCCAGTTCAGTCCGTTGGATCACGAAGAAAAGGGAGCCGTATTCGGCTCCCATACAGATGCGATTGATCCGGGTGTGCGTGTCCAGACAGCTATCGGTCAGCGAGACGTACGGGTCACGCCCCTCCAAGCCGCCAATCTTATCGTGACATTGCTGCATGATGGTCAGGTGCATGCTCCACGGCTGGTGAAGCACATCGGCTACGCAGACGGAGGCACATTGCTGGATCTGCCAGCTCACGCTTCTCCATCCCCCGAAGGAAGCCGTCCGATTCACGCTTCCACGGCCCGCACGCTTCGCGAAGCGATGGAGAAGGTTGTAGCCCACGGCACAGGTGCATCCTTGCGTGGCAAGTCTTGGAATCTGGCTGGAAAATCGGGCACAGCCCAAGCTCTAAAGGACGGGCAACCCGTGAATCACCAATGGTTTATCGGTTATGGACCGGTGGAGCATCCTCGTTATGCCGTTGCTGTCTTGGTACAAAATGCGCCCCAGCATTCTGCAAATCAGGCAACAGCACTGTTCAGTCAAGTAATGGATCTGTTGGCTCAATTTTCCTCGGTTCCACTAGGAGCTACACGATCTTCCTCCTGAATTTTGACAATAAAGGGAGGCTCCTCGAATTCTTCTGTCGGAAATCGGATCCATTGCTGCAAATAGCCTTGCTGCCATAATTCCTTCAGTAAAATGATCAGGATTGGAGACAGGATCAAACCTGCCAATCCGAAGATCGACAGTGAGATGATGGCAAAGGAAAGCATCAGATAAGCGGATGAAACACCGATGGAATTACCAGTGATTTTAGGCTCTGCCAGCTGGCGGACAATTACCGTAACAGCCATGACAATAAGCAGTCCTACAGCCAGGCTGGAGTTGCCTGTGATGAACAAATAGACGGCCCACGGAATAAAAATAACAGGTACACCCAGTAAGGGCAAAATATCGAACAAAGCCGCCACAAGAGCCAACGACAGAGCATTATCCACTTGCAAAATGAGTAAACCTATAAATACGAGAACAAAGGTAATGCTTACCAGCATAGCTTGTGCCTTTAAAAAGGCCGAAATGGCTTTGAGTACATGATTTTTCAGAAAAAGATAAGCGGTTTTAAGCGTTTTGGGTGTTTTACTACGGGCAATGCCTTTCCAAAGATTGATCTCCATACTTAAAAAGAAAGCTAAAATAATGGCAACTGCAAAGTTGCCCATAAAGACAGTGAAGGAGCTGAGAAGCTGTATAAAAAAGGATAGCCCCAGTTGCGCCCATTTGGTGGCAATAGCAGTCGCAGTTTCAAAATAATCGTTAACACGTTCAGTAATCCCCGGCGGCAAAGCGGCAATTTTATCTTGGGAAAGATGAAGATACCGTGTGAATTCCGTTTGGATAATCTGGGTATACTGTGGGAGATTTTGCGCCACTTTCGTAAATTGCGTAACCAGAATCAGACCTAATCCAAAAAAAATAGCGAGTAAAAGGATGATAAACAGCAAAACAGAGAGTGCGGAAGCGAAGGGCTTCTTCATACCTTTACGGTGGAAATAACGGGCCACAGGTTCAATGCACCAAAACACAACGAACGACAGGAATACAGGGGCCGCGAGCTGATACAGCTTACTGGATACGAACATAATTAAATACACAGTTAATACAATCAGGCCGATATCAAAAACGGTCCGCCAATATTTTTTGTACAATGGAAGCATATGTATACAACGACTCCTTTAAGATTTTTACCTATTGTACACTAAATTGGATCGCTATGCTGCTTACACAGTGCTAAAATACAGAATCAAAACCAGCAGCAAAATCTCGGCAACCTTACGTCTTTGTGATAACATAAAAGTAAGTGAGTTTTCCTCAGGAGGCCTGCTTGGTAGTCCAGAAATAGAAAAGTGGGGATAAAACGTGCAGACTTTACTGTTATGGATGTTTTACATTTCAACTTTTTATGCTTTTATTCCGGCGCTGGTCAGTCGAATGTTTGGATTCCGGGTGTTTCGGCGGGGCAAAAGTGAGCAAGAGTATGCGCTCACCTTCGATGATGGTCCTGATCCAGTGTATACGCCGCAGTTGCTTGATTTGCTGAAGCGTTTTGAGGCCAAGGCTACTTTTTTTGTCGTAGGCGTACATGCGGAAAAACACCCGGAGCTTTTGAAACGCATGCATGACGAAGGTCACTTGATCGGTATTCATAATTATGTGCACAAATCGAATTGGCTTATGCGGCCCGTCACGGTCAGAAGACAAATTGCCCGGACAGAGGCTGTTATTCGGCGGGTAACCGGGGAAGGAACGACCTTTTATCGCCCACCATGGGGAATTGTGAATTTCTTTGATATTTCCAACTCGAATGGTCGCCGAATCGTATTATGGTCCTCCATGTTTGGGGATTGGAAGGCAAGCATCGGAGCAAAACAGTTGGCTGAGCGGATGCTCAAAAAGCTGAGGGGTGGCGAGGTGATGCTGCTCCATGACTGTGGTACAACACTGGGGGCAGACGCAGGCGCTCCGCAAAACATGCTGATTGCGCTGGAGAAGCTGTTGGTGGTTGCCCAAGAACGGAAGCTACGCAGCATACGTGTCGATACCTTATTTTGTCGTGAGTCCCCCAGCAGACCTACTACTACCGAAACATCCAATACGAGTTGGTTTAAAAGAACATTAGTATTCGGATGGTTGCTGTATGAGCAGCTATTTCACGTTCTGTTCCGTCTACGTCCAGTGCGTGAGGAGGACACGATCTTTTATTACAAGCGTAGTACCTACCACGGGCCAAATGTGAACATGGAAAACGGCAGGTGGCTGGAAAAAGGGGACGCCGTGGTTGAGCTGCATTTTGATAATAAAATGCTGTTTCAGTTAGGCACAACCGCCAAGTCTATGGTGCATTTGGCCATTCAACTGATTCGGATTGTAAAACGACAGCTTCCTGATCTCGCCTATCGAATTGCGGATGACCCCAAAATGAACGGCATTAAGGCCATCTATGCAGTGAGTATGATTAATCGGGGACCGGAGAAGCTGGGTTTTCAGATACGAGAGCTTCCCAAGGGACTGTTTAGGATAGCATCAACCTTATATTTAAAGCTGTTATTTAGTGTTATCCATCCTTCCGGCCCAGAGCGGTTGAATGAAAAAAGGGACGAGATGGTGCCGAAGATGATTGTGATGCCGATTGATACTCTGTTTGACCGCTTCTGGCTGGGGGATTCATACCCTACAGATCAAGGTCAAAGCAAAACAGATCCTATTCAGGAAACAGTTAGAGCCTCGCAAGCAGCAGATACAAGATCAAGTAGTTGAATTTACGCTACAAAAGCCTCCCAACCCCTGTGACCAGGGTGTTCGGGAGGCTTTTGTTTATTCATTTTTAAACACATCATGATAGGGATTAGATTTTCATAATACCGCCGTTGCTTGCATTGGTCACCAGCTTGGAGTAACGTGCCAGGTAACCTGTTTTAACCTTCGGCTCGAAGCCTTTCCAGTTTGCGCGACGACGTTCAAATTCTTCATCACTAATTTGCAGCTCAATCGTACGATTGTTCAGATCCAGCTCGATAATATCGCCGTCCTCAACAAAAGCGATAGGGCCGCCTTCTGCTGCTTCGGGGGAAATGTGACCGATGGAGATACCACGGGATGCGCCTGAGAAGCGTCCGTCTGTAATCAGGCCGACCTTGGCACCAAGTCCCATACCGACGATTTGCGAAGTTGGAGCGAGCATTTCAGGCATACCCGGTCCACCCTTAGGACCTTCATAACGGATAACAACAACGTGGCCTTCTGCGATTTTACCATTGGCAATACCAGCCAGCGCATCTTCCTGTGAATCAAAGCAGATGGCAGGGCCTTTGTGATAACCACCAACAGACGGATCAACTGCACCGACTTTAATGATGGAGCCTTGCGGTGCCAGATTACCGAATAATACAGCCAAACCGCCGCGTTCGGAATAAGGGTTGTCCAGCTTATGGATAACGTTGGTATCCAGAATTTCCTGACCCTCTACGTTTTCACGGATCGTTTTTCCGGTTACGGTAATACAATCACCATGCAGTGCGCCCGGCTTCTTCAACAATTCATTCAGCACTGCGCTTACGCCGCCTGCATTATGAACATCCTCGATATGATAGTCGGAAGCAGGTGCCAATTTGGACAAATGAGGTACGCGGTTCGCCACTTCATTGATCCGTTCGATAGGGTAGTCTACTTCAGCTTCATGAGCCAGTGCCAATGTGTGCAATACCGTATTGGTGGAACCACCCATGGCCATATCCAGCGCAAATGCGTTATCAATAGCTTCTTTAGTCACGATATCACGTGGTTTCAGGTCCAGCTTGATCAATTCCATCAATTGACGTGCAGATTGTTTGACAAATTCTTTACGTTCTTCCGCTACTGCGAGAATGGTGCCGTTACCAGGCATAGCCAGACCCATTGCTTCAGCGAGACAGTTCATGGAGTTCGCTGTGAACATACCTGAGCAAGAGCCACAAGTGGGACAGCCGTATTGTTCTAATTCCAGCAGGCTTTGATCATCGATTTTACCAGCCTGATATGCACCTACGCCTTCGAAGACGGAGGTCAGGGAGATGGAGCGCCCGTTCTTGTCTTTACCAGCTTTCATGGGGCCACCGCTGACGAAAATAGTCGGGATGTTCACGCGCAATGCGCCCATCATCATGCCGGGTGTGATTTTATCACAGTTTGGAATGCAGACCATGCCGTCAAACCAGTGAGCGGAAACGACAGTTTCCAGGGAGTCGGCAATAATTTCGCGACTTGGCAGAGAATAACGCATACCAATGTGTCCCATGGCAATGCCGTCGTCTACACCAATGGTGTTAAACTCAAAAGGTACGCCGCCTGCCTCACGAATGGCTTGCTTGACAATTTTGCCGAATTCCTGCAAATGGACGTGGCCCGGTACGATGTCGATATACGAGTTACACACCGCAATAAATGGTTTGTCAAAATCTTCTTCTTTAACGCCCGCTGCGCGCAGCAAGCTGCGGTGAGGAGCGCGGTCAAAGCCTTTTTTAATCATATCGGAACGCATTTTCGTCTTAGCTGTCATGATGCTGGTTTCCCCCCAAAGTAAAAAAATAGTATGGCGTTCGAATGACGCCGAATTAGCGCAGATGTTTTCTAAAGAGTCTATCATACCTGTGCGCATATTTCTACATATATAGAAAGTAATCGTTTGGATTTTTGTGATGTTGGTAAAATATGAAAAAGCCCACTCCGCAATAAAGCAGGATGGGCTTGAGCTTGCTTTTATAGTTACGAAGGGTGTTTTATGTGGTACTGCACATTAATTTCTGCCGCCTTTGCGTCCAATGTCCCTGTAGAAATCTTTGTCATGGGACTCAGCCGTAGCATCGCCGCCACGTTTACCAATTTCCTGATAAAATTCTTTATCGTGGGAGTTAGCGGTAGCTTGCCCGCCTTTTTTACCAATCTCCTGATAAAATTCCTTGTTGTGCTTCTTGGATGTAGCTTCTCCACCCATACGACCTGCCTCTTCGCGACTCATTTTGCCTTGATCCTGATTACGTGCCATTACAAATCACTCCTTTATGAAAAGTTGTTTTTTGTTGCGCGCATCCATTACTTACCACATCACTCCTTGATGAAACAGGCCCCTTGCTAAGTAAAGAGGGTCAGGGTCCGCCTGATTTTTCTTCTGATAGCGGATTGTCGCGTGCAGATACTTGAATCAGAATGGACATAAAAAGTTATGCTGATCGTTTAAAAAGATACGGAGACGGTTTAAGCATCCAGTCAACCCGTGGCTCGATGAAAGGATGTGTTGCATTCCGCACCCAAGGCAGAGTCAGCAGACAGCACAGACCCGCAGCACACGCTACAATCAGCATCACTTCCACCGGAGTGTCTATATAATCGTAAATCCCCTTGGCAGCAGCGGTACGGACAATCAGACCATGGAGCAAAAAGACGTATAATGTCCGCCGCCCCATTTCAGTTATACGTCCAGTGACGGCTGGAACAAAGCTCAGAAACGCGGTAGCCGCTATGAACTGCACTCCGTAAATGCCAATGCGGTAAATCCCCGCATACCATTCGGTATGGCCCAGCTCACCATAAGTCAGGCTGCCATACAGCCAGCCCGCAGGAATGCCGTAATACGACGTTCCCGCCAGTACCATAAGCAGAAGGGACACTACGCCTGCGATCACACGAACTGGAGTCGTGAAGAAGCGGCGAACATCTGCATAATGCAGATGATACCCTGCTATAAAAAAGGGCAAATAAACAAAGGTTCTGCTTATGCTGAGCCAGACGCCATCCACCGGGAGATACCCCACAAGGATACCCAGCAGCACGGAGATACCTAGTTGGACAACTGGCGGCATTCCCTGGAAAGCAAGCATCAGCAGTCTCCAGCAGATATGGCTGGCGAGGAACCAGAGCAGCAGATAAGGTGCAAAAAAAGAATGATGAATATGGGAAACATGGAAGAGTGCAGCATCCAATATCGAATAGAGGGTCTGGAAAATAAAATATTGCATACCGATCTGAAGCAAGACTTTCCGGCCCGCGTACCCAGCTAACGATGTTTTGGCAAAGTACCCTGTAACGAGCACGAACAACGGCATATGAAACATGAATATCCAGCTAAACCATTGTTGGGCGATGTGAAGCGAGCCGACCAAGGGCTCCAGAGCATTGCCTGCAAATACGCATATGATCAACATAAAGCGTAAATTGAGAAAGAAGCTTTCTCCTTGTATGTCATGGCTTGTCGTCATGTAATTCCCTCCGAACGGCACTTAGCCGAGTAAACTCTGTATAAAATAATCCTTACAAGGAACAAGGTACGATACTCTGAGCTTTACCATTGTGATTTTATTCACAATTGTAAGCGCTATCATGTCCTTATAATGTGGCGGAAGCTTGAACAGGGGGAAAAGACCGGGCTAATGTCTGGAAATGTCTTCTTATTTGACCCTGTGTGCGCAACGATGGTACCCTAACTAGGCTATAGATAAGCTGATTTGCGCAGCAAAAAGATTTCATACACCAATCATGAATCATGAGGTACGAATTACGAAAGGAACCTTTAATAATGAGAAGAAGAACGAGAAGATCATACAGCTCATATGGAACACGCGGTCCCTGGAAAATATGGAAAATCCTTTTGGGAATCCTGATCGTCATTGTGCTTATCGCAGGCTGGGGAGCATGGAAGGTATTTACGCCCTATCAGCCTGACAGCACAGCTACTGCCGCATTAACAGAAGTAGCCGATGCTGTGAAGGTGAACGAACAACAGCATTGGGTTGGTTTTGAGCCTGTAAAAAGAAATGGTATCGGAGTTATTTTGTACCCGGGTGCGTTGGTGAAGCCCGAAAGCTACGCTCCTTTGGCCCGCCGTCTGGCGGAAAAGGGTCATCATGTGATCATTGCAAAAATGCCGCTGAACCTTGCATTGACTTCCCCGGATTTGGCGGGTGAGGTGTTGAAGGCATATCCGAAAGAAACTTTTGTGATTGGAGGCCATTCGTTAGGTGGTGTTATAGCTGCCCGCTATGCGGCTGCACATCCCGATCAGGTCAAGGGCGTATTTTTCCTTGCTTCCTACCCGGACAGTAAGGGGAATTTGAAGGATAAAAATCTGCCGGTCATTTCCCTGCTTGGAAGTGATGATGGAGTTATTAAAATGGATAGTGTTCAAAGTGGAAGGGCTTATCTACCAGCCAATACGCTGTATTTTACAGTTGAGGGCGGCAATCATGCCCAATTTGGCAGCTACGGAGCCCAAAAGGGAGATAACCCTGCTAAAATTAGCCCGGCCGAGCAATGGAATCAAACGGTTTCAGCTTTGCAGGACTGGATGAAAGAGAGTGTAGATTCAGCTCCAAAAAACCAGTAAAAGGAGGCGGGCTGCATGTCTGAGTTAGTCGTGCAGGGACAGCGGTTTCCATGCCGTGGCATTTTATTGGACAAGGATGGCACACTGCTGGATTTTATTCAGTTGTGGGGTCCCTGGGCCCGTTCTATACTGGATATGCTGGAACAGCATCTTGCCGTGGCAGGTACAGATTTTACGGTGGAAAAAGGCAGCATTCTGGGTACCATCCACGACCCTGAGGGGCGCGTGATCGGCTATGATCCTTCCGGCCCGCTGGCGATGGGGACAGTGGATGAAAGTACGGGCGTACTGGCTTGGCAGCTTTATACTGCCGGTGTACCATGGAATGAAGCAGTGAGGCTGGTTCGGGATTTTAACAAAACGGCGATGGCTGATGTGCGGCGACATCGGGCCGCGAAGGTGTTTCCGGGCTTACGGACGCTACTGGAGCAAAGCCGCCGTGCCGGATTGAAGCTGGCGGTCGTGACCTCTGACAGTACAGAGGCTGCGCAGGAGCATCTGGAGTGGATGGGGCTGACGTCCTATTTTGACGAGGTCATCGGACACGACAGAGTTACATACGGCAAGCCGGACCCGGAAATGGCTGAAAAAGCCTGCGATTTGCTAGGACTGTCGCCAGCGGATGTAGCTGTCATCGGAGACAGCAACGGGGATATGCAGATGGGCAAGCGTGCCGGGGTGCGGCTGGCCATCGGATTTGCGCCAGAGCCGGAACGTTCCGGTCATTTGCTGGATGCGGACATCATCGTCCGCGGATATGAAGAGCTGGAGGTGCGTGAAACATGGACAAAGTAAAAACGTTGGCTGAATGGATACAGCAATCACAAAATATTGTTTTTTTCGGCGGGGCGGGTACGTCGACGGAGAGCGGTATCCCGGATTTTCGTTCGGCGGCTGGTCTGTATCAGAGTGAGGAAAAATTGCCTTATCCTCCGGAGGTTATGCTTAGCCGTTCTTTTTTTGTAAAGCATCCTGAAGTGTTTTTTGGCTTCTATCGCAGCAAAATGCTGCATCCGGATGCGGAGCCGAATGGCTGCCATCGTTTCCTTGCAGCACTGGAACAGCAAGGGCGACTCAAAGCGGTCGTGACGCAAAACATTGACAGCCTGCATCAGGCCGCAGGCAGTGTGAATGTGCTTGAGCTTCACGGCTCGGTGCATCGCAACCATTGTATGGAATGCGGGCGCTTTTACAGTCTGAACGAAGTGATAGACAGCACCGAGGTGGTGCCCAAATGTCCAGTAGACGGGGGAATTATCAAACCGGATGTCGTTTTATACGAGGAAGAGCTGGATCAGGATACGCTTGTCCGATCCATTCAGGCTATCTCGCAGGCCGATCTGCTATTAATTGGAGGAACCTCACTGACGGTGCATCCTGCGGCGGGGCTGATTACTTATTTTCATGGTAAACATACGGTACTGCTTAATACAGACCCCACTTCATATGATCACAAGGCGGATCTCCTGATTACCAATCCCATCGGCAGGGTTATGGGAGAACTCGGCAGCCAATTGAGTTTGTAATCGTTTTCTTGTCAACGGCTGGATAAAAGCGCTATGATGTTGTTGAATGGACATAACAATGTTTCGAGAGAGGCTGGGATAGCATGGTTTATTTGGCTAGCGATGATCGTTATGAAAATATGAAATACAACCGCACAGGGAGATCAGGCCTTAAGCTTCCTGCCATTTCACTGGGCTTGTGGCACAATTTTGGCGGGATCAATAATGCGGAGAACGGCCGTAACATGGTTACTCGTTCCTTTGATCTGGGGATTACGCATTTTGATCTAGCTAATAACTATGGTCCTCCAGCGGGTTCAGCAGAGGAATTTTTCGGACAAGTGTTGGCTAGTGATTTGAAGCCATACCGGGATGAGATGGTCATTTCGACCAAGGCGGGCTACTATATGTGGCCAGGACCTTATGGTGATTGGGGCTCACGCAAGTATCTGATATCCAGTCTGGATCAGAGCTTGAAGCGGTTGGGACTGGATTACGTCGACATATTTTACTCCCACCGTTTTGATCCTGATACGCCGCTGGAAGAAACAATGCAGGCTCTGGATCATATCGTACGTTCCGGCAAAGCGTTATATGTGGGCGTGTCTAATTATAGTGCGGAGCAAACGGTAGAAGCCGCTCGTATTTTGAAGGAGCTGGGAACACCGCTGCTGATTCATCAGCCCAAATATTCTCTGCTCGACCGCTGGATTGAAAACGGGTTGCAGGATGTACTGGACGAAAACGGGATCGGCAGCATTGCCTTTTGCCCCTTGGCTCAGGGACTGTTGACCAACAAATATTTGAACGGAATTCCCGAGGATTCACGTGCGGCGAGTGCATCTGTCTTCTTGAATGAGAACAATGTGACACCTGAAACACTTCGTAAGGTGCGTGCTCTGAATCAGATGGCGGCTGCACGTGGACAAAGCTTGGCTCAATTCTCGTTGGCTTGGGCTCTGCGTGGTGAACGTCTGACCTCCGTCTTGATTGGCGCCAGCCGTGTGAGCCAAATTGAAGAAAACGTTGCTGCCTTGTCCAATCTGGACTTTTCACAGGAAGAGCTGGATCGGATTGATTCGATTCTGAATGCCGGGAACTTACAGGACGGTGGTACAGCCTAAAGCCCAAAAGCTATTCCATCATCATCGGTATAACGTGCAATTTCTCATACCCAGTATACACGCGACAGCCCGCATCGTTGAAGGATGCGGGTTGTTTGCCGTTTTCCAAACTATACCAGATTGGTCGCTGCTCATGCTGGAACTGAGGATCAATCATCAGACGAAACAGGATGCGGATATTGCTGAATCTTGCTTCGATACTGGGTTGGCGACTGACCGCAGAAGCGCTTGAATTGACGCGAGAAATACAAAGCGTCTGTCAATCCCACCGAAGCGGCCACCTGCTCCACCGAAAGCTCGGGACGCTCGCGTAGCAGTTGACGAGACTTGTCAATTCGCAGCTTGAGCAGATAGGTAACAGGAGAGACGCCCGTTTCCTTCTTGAATATACGTGACAAATACGCACGGTTATAACCAAGTCCTTCGGACATTTGTTCAATAGAAACGGGATGCGCATATTGAGTGGACATATATTGGACCATCTGCTTGACCGTCCGCCGAATTTGCGAATCCGCCCCGGTCGGGTCAGACCAGTCGCTTAAATGATTACCCGCTTCCCCCATGATCAGATACAGGTAGCCGAGGGCTGCAAGATGAGAGCTGGATTTTCGGCTGTAAAAGGCCAACTGCATCTGCTCCAAATAGCCGGGGATCAGGCTTTCACTGGAAGCGTGGAAAACAGGCTGGTGCACGCGCAGTCCTGCTTCCTGCACCATGGTTTCGGTATGCTGTCCTGTAAACGCTGACCAGCGATACCGCCACGGCTCCTCCTCATCGGAGGTATAGCTTACGAGCTGACCGGGATGGATCAGGAAAAAATCGTTTTTTTCAAGCTGATATGAGTGCTGCTCTGTTCGGAAGATACCTTTTCCAGATTCTACAAAATGAAGTAGATAGTAATCATAGAGCTTCGGCCCGACGGCATGACCGGATTTGGTTTGGCTCTCGCCGGCAAAAAGCACGTGCAGCGGGCTATTTTCATAAAACACCGGATTGGAGGTCACAGCATAGCTATATGAATGCGTTTGCAAACAGGGTCATCCTTCCTAGATTTGTGAATGGTTTATTAGATACGATATACTTACATTGTACATATCCAAGTCACATTTATCCATAGCTTTAACACATGGATGCATTACATTATTTAACGCTTTCATTTATACTGAGATCATAAGAAGCGCCAGCCTGATTAAGTTTGTAACAGGGAAGTCAGGGGGCCTTAACTAACGGTGATGAGGTGGATGTGGATATGAACACTACTGAAATAAAGAAACGTTTTATCGACAAATATGGTGAAAGCAGCCATGAACTGCGAATATTTCATGCTCCTGGGCGTGTTAACCTGATTGGGGAGCATATCGACTACAACGGTGGTTATGTACTCCCGGCTGCACTGGAATTCGGTACGACGCTGATTCTTCGTGCGCGTAATGATGATGAAATTCATTTTGCTTCGACAAACCTTTCGTATGAAGTATCTATCCCACGCGGAGAAATAGGTAAAAGTAAAACGGATGAGTGGGTGGACTATCCAGTCGGTGTGCTGGTGGAGCTGGCTGAAAAGGGAGTTTATCCGTCTAGCGGATACGACCTGCTCTATCATGGAGAAATACCGAACGGTGCCGGATTATCCTCCTCTGCCTCGATTGAGGTTGTAACGGGATACGCGTTCCTCACTACCGAAAAACAGGAAACGAATACAGTCGAAATTGCTTTATTGTCCCAGCGGGCAGAAAACAATTACGTTGGTGTCAATTGCGGTATTATGGATCAGTTCGCTGTAGCGAACGGTGCGGCTGATCATGCCATTCTGCTGATGTGTGATACGCTGGAATACCGTAAGGTGTCATTCCGTACCGGTGCCTATAAGCTGGTGATCGGCAACACGAATAAGCGCCGCGGGCTGGTGGATTCAGCCTATAACGAGCGCCGTAGCCAATGTGCCGAAGCACTGTCCATTTTGCAGCAGCAGGAGCCGACGCTGGAATACCTCGCTCAGCTGGATGAGGCCCGTTTCGGTGAGCTCCAGCATTATATTGCGGATGAAACGGTACGTAGCCGGGCACAGCATGTGGTAGAGGAAAACGCTCGTGTGCTGGCCTCTGTCGATGCTCTTGCTGCGAATGATCTCGAAGCTTTTGGGCAATTGATGAACGCTTCGCATGATTCATTGCGTGATTTGTATGAGGTTAGCTGCACGGAGCTGGATGTGATGGTCGAGGAAGCACGGCGCATTCCTGGCACGCTGGGTGCGCGTATGACGGGAGCCGGATTTGGGGGCTGTACGGTTTCACTTGTCCATGAGGACGATGTGGAACGGTTTGTGAAGGAAGTCGGCGAAGCTTATCAGACCCGGACAGGGCTGGAAGCCAGCTTTTATGTATGTAAGGCGGGAGACGGAGTTAAAGAACAGAAGGAGGACGAATAACATGGCTATTTTAGTAACAGGCGGAGCTGGATATATTGGTTCACATACGGTAGCAGAGCTGTTGGATCGGGGAGAAGAAGTTGTGGTGCTGGACAATTTGCAGACCGGGCACAAGGCAGCACTGCTCGGAGGCAAGCTGTATGAAGGTGATCTGAGGGATAAAGAACTGCTGTCCAGACTGTTTTCCGAAAACAGTATCGACGCAGTTATCCATTTTGCAGCCAACTCGCTGGTCGGGGAAAGTATGCAAAATCCGGGTAAATATTATGACAACAACGTATTCGGCACGCTGAGCTTACTGGAGGCCATGAAGGATGCCGGTGTACGCAGGATCGTATTTTCCTCCACTGCGGCTACCTATGGTGAACCGGAAAAGGTGCCGATTGAAGAGGGCGACCGTACGGAGCCAACAAATGTGTATGGTGAAACAAAGCTGATGATGGAGCGTATGATGTCGTGGTTTGATAAAGTATTGGGCATCAAATATGTGTCCCTGCGGTACTTTAATGCGGCCGGTGCGCATGAGAGCGGTAAAATCGGTGAGGATCATCGTCCGGAAAGCCATCTGATTCCGCTGGTACTCCAGACTGCACTGAAACAGCGCCCGCACATTGCGGTGTTTGGTGAGGACTACGCTACACCTGACGGAACGTGCATCCGGGATTACATTCATGTGAGCGATCTGGCAGATGCTCATGTGCGTGCAGTGAATTATTTGCGCGAAGGCCATGATAGCAACGTGTTTAATCTGGGCAACGGACAGGGCTTCTCGGTGAAGGAAGTGATCGAGACGGCACGCAAGGTCACTGGACTCGACATTCCGGTCGTTACAGAGCCGAGGCGCTCGGGTGATCCGGCAGTATTGGTTGCCTCTTCTGAAAAGGCACGTTCGGTGCTGGGCTGGAGTCCGGCGCGTACCCAACTGGAGGACATTATTAGCGGAGCTTGGGGCTGGCATCAGTCGCACCCTCAGGGCTACGGCGACGAATAGACGGGAGACGATGACATGATGAGTAAGAGTCAATCCGCAGATAGAGGTCAAGGCCGGGAGCATTCCGGGGATGAGTCCCATGACATCAATGAAACTGTACAGCAAGCCGCTCTGTATGCGATTGAGCAGCTGGTTGCATTCGCACAAAACCGGGGATTGATCGGTCTGCAAGATACAGATTACAGCCGTAATCTGCTGCTGGAGCAGTTCGGGTTTTCGGAGCCTTATTCCGGGGAGGAGGCAGGGGGCATCACAGCCCCCGAGATTCTCCAGCCTGTGCTTAATGTATTGATTGATTATGGGTATGCGATTGGACTTATATCGGAAAACACAGATACGTACCGTGATTTGCTGGATTCCAAAATCATGGGCCTGCTAATGGCAAGACCGTCTGAAGTCATCCGTGACTTTCGCCAAACAGAGGCCGAACAAGGCATTGAGGCAGCGACAGATGCTTTTTATCAACTGTCCATCGACTCGAATTACATCCGAATGGACCGCATTGCCAGCAATGTGTACTGGAATCAACCGACACCTTACGGAGATATGGAAATCACAATTAATCTGTCCAAGCCTGAGAAAAGTCCGAAGGAAATCGCAATGGCGAAGCTTCTTCCGCCGCCAGTTTATCCCAAATGTCAATTATGCCGTGAAAACGTTGGATATGCCGGAAGGGTGAATCATCCGTCTCGCCAAAACCTGCGCATCATTCCGTTGGAATTGAACGGGGAACCATGGTTTTTTCAATATTCGCCCTATGTGTACTACAACGAGCATTGTATTGTGTTCCATCACGATCATGTGCCAATGAAGCTTACCAAGGATACGCTGCGGCGGCTGCTGGCATTTACGAAAGCATTCCCGCACTATTTTATCGGTTCCAATGCTGATCTGCCGATTGTCGGAGGATCTATTCTGACTCACGATCATTTTCAAGGTGGACGTCATACGTTCCCGATTGAAAAAGCGGGTGTGGACTTCTTGTACCGCAATGAAGTCTTTCCGCAGGTCACAGCAGGGATTGTGGACTGGCCAATGTCGGTGATTCGCTTTACATCAACGGATGCCGAAGCGTTGCTGGAGGCGGGGAATGCCGTTTTTGAAGCCTGGAAGGCTTACAGCGATCCCGCAGCCGATGTTCTCTCTCATACGGAGCAGGACGGAGAAGCAGTGCCGCATAATACGGTGACACCGATTGTTCGCCGGGATGCGGAAGGAAGGTACCAGATGGATCTGGTGCTGCGCAACAACCGGACGAGTGATGAGTTCCCGGAAGGTATTTTTCATCCTCATCGCGAGATGCATCATATCAAGAAGGAAAATATCGGTCTGATCGAGGTTATGGGACTTGCGATTTTGCCGGGGCGGCTTAAGGATGAACTGGATGGTATTGCAGATATTTTATGCGGTAACGACGAGTTGGCTGTAGCTATGCAGCAGGAAGGGCATCCGCTATACAAGCATGCGAGCTGGATTTACCAGTTGAACACCCGATTCGGTCGCCTGTCTGACAAGGAGATGGCTGTTCGCACGGTACAAAATGAAGTTGGACTGAAGTTCAGTGAAATTTTGGAGCATGCAGGAGTGTACAAGCGTGATTCGGAAGGTCAGCAAGCGTTTGGACGTTTTATAAAGCAACTGGGTTATACAACAGGGGAATAAAATAAATGTAGACAGCGCATAATACTATGCGAGAACCCTCCCAAGATATGACATGGAACCATGCTCTTTAAGGAGCGTGGTTTTTTTTCTGAAAAGAAGCAAATTTGTTTCCTGTAACTGAGAAGGTTATAATAGAGTAGTTTCTTAACCATAAATTTTAAAAAAATATTGGAGGCGAACGTTTGCGATGAAAGCATTTGAATTTTATAATCCTACTCAATTGATCTTCGGTAAAGGGCAATTAGAGGCTCTCAAGCGTGAAGTTCCTAAATACGGTAAACGTGTACTGCTTGTATATGGAGGCGGCAGTATTAAGCGCAGCGGCTTGTATGATAATGTAATCAGTCTGCTTCAAGAGATTGGAGCAGAGGTAACGGAACTGGCTGGTGTAGAACCCAATCCTCGCTTGTCCACCGTACATAAGGGCGTGGAATTGTGTAAAACACATCAAATCGACCTCGTACTGGCTGTTGGCGGCGGTAGTGTGCTGGATTGCTCCAAAGCGATTGCTGTCGGGGCGAAATATGATGGCGACATGTGGGATTTTGCAGAGCGTAAAGCGGCTCCACAGGGAGCATTGCCTTTAGGTACAGTTCTGACAATGGCAGCTACCGGTTCGGAAATGAACGCAGGTTCTGTCATTACGAACGAAGAAACACAGGAAAAACTGGGCTGGGGCAGCGTATTTGCGTTCCCTGCGTTTTCCATTCTTGATCCGGTGAACACGTATTCTCTGCCACAAAATCAAACGGTGTACGGAATCGTGGATATGATGTCACATACGCTGGAGCATTACTTCCATCTGGAATCTAACACTCCGGTTCAGCTTGGCTGGTGTGAAACGATTTTGCGTACAGTTATGGATGCGGCTCCGGGCCTGGTCAACGATCTGGAAAACTACGAGCTGCGTGAAACGATGATGTACTGTGGTACGATGGCGCTGAACGGCTTCCTGAACATGGGGCTGACAGGTGACTGGGCAACTCATAATATTGAGCACGCGGTGTCTGCTGTTTATGATATTCCACATGGCGGAGGACTGGCGATTTTGTTCCCGAACTGGATGAAGCATAATCTGCATGTGAAGCCTGAACGCTTCAAGCAGCTGGCTGTGAATGTGTTCCATGTAAACCCGGAAGGCAAGAGTGATGAAGAAGTAGCGCTGGAAGGTATTCAGGCGTTGCGTGATTTCTGGAACTCGATTGGTGCGCCAAGCCGTCTGGCTGATTACGACATTGATGATTCCAAAATCGACGTTATGGCAGATAAAGCTGTGAAATTCGGTTCTTTTGGTGGCTTTAACAAGCTGAATCGCGAAGATGTATTGGAAATTTACAAAGTATCTCTGTAATCCAGTCATGTAGTCCTTGGATAATTGCAAGCACGTTTGTACGTCATTAGACGTATGGACGTGCTTTTTTGGGCTTGATTTGGAATTTTAGAGGAAAATTTTGAAACTTTTTAAGGTTGAATACGTAAACATAGTTATAGGCTGGAAACCAGACTGAACAGGGACATGGAAGGAGGAGCCGCATGGAAACTATATTTTGGTGGTTATTGGCAGGGGGAGCTATCTTTACCGTGGTCAGTGTGTTGATCGGGGATGTACTCGGGGGTTGGCTGGATGGATTGGAGATGCCTAGCCTTGATTGGTTCAGACCCGTCGTTTTACTTGGAGCGATGACCGCTTTTGGCGGGGCGGGTGTGTTGCTGACGAAATATACCGGGTTGAGCATGAGCCGGGTTGTTCTGCTTGCCCTTGCGATTGCGTTTGTGGTTGGAGTGCTCGTGTTTTTCGCGTTTATCAAGCCAGTAGCGAACTCTGAGGTATCCAGCGGCTTCTCGATGCGTGAGCTGACTGGCAAAATCGGTGAGGTCACCGTTCCGGTACCTGAGGTTGGTTACGGGGAGGTTATGATCCGCTTGGGTGCAGGCAACACCATACATACAGCATCGAGCTTTGATCACAAACCGCTGGCTGCGGGAACCCGTATCGTCGTGGTTGAGGTCGCAGAGGGCGTCGTCCACGTAGCGTATCTGGACACATAGACGACGCATTCGCTAAACTTGAAGGGAGCGTGAACGGGAGTGTCAAGTTTGCAGGATATTGTGTTGGTTCCGGGGATTGTCGTCATCGTTATCGTCATATTAGGGATCGCTTTTTGGGCCCGTTACAAAACGGTAGGACCGGATGAAGGGATGATCGTGACGGGTTCATTTTTGGGAAATAAAAATATTTCCGAGGATGATTCCGGTCGCAAAATCAAAATTGTGCGCGGCGGTGGCGCCTTTATATGGCCTATTTTTCAGCAGTCCGAATTTATTTCTTTATTGTCCCACAAGCTGGATGTAACAACACCGGAAGTGTATACGGAGCAAGGAGTTCCCGTGATAGCGGACGGTGTGGCAATCATCAAGGTAGGCAGCTCCATTGAGGATATAGCAACAGCAGCGGAGCAGTTCATCGGGAAGCCGCTGGAGGCCCTTAGGGGAGAGGCTCAGGAAGTGCTGGAGGGCCATTTGCGTGCGATCCTCGGCTCGATGACGGTGGAGGAAGTATACCGTAATCGGGATCGGTTTGCACAGGAAGTACAGGGCGTGGCGGCTCGCGATCTGAAAAAGATGGGGCTGCAAATTGTCTCGTTCACGATTAAAGATGTGCGTGATAAGCACGGATATCTGGATGCGCTCGGTAAGCCGAGAATTGCCGCTGTGAAACGGGATGCAGAAATTGCCGAAGCTGAGGCGGTAAGGGATGCCCGGATTCAAAAGGCGCGTGCGGAACAGGAGGGACAGAAGGCTGAACTTTTGCGTGATACAAACATTGCCGAGGCAGCCAAGGAGAAGGAACTGAAAGTGGCTTCGTTTAAAAAGGAGCAGGATACAGCCAAGGCGGAAGCCGATCAGGCTTATCACATTCAGGAGGCTCGTGCCAAGCAGACTGCTGTCGAAGAGCAGATGAAGGTCGAACTGGTGCGCAAGGAGCGGGAAATTGATCTTCAAACCAAGGAAATTCAGGTGCGTGAAAAGCAATATGATGCGGAAGTAAAGAAGAAGGCAGAAGCGGATCGGTATGCGGTAGAGCAAGCCGCGGAGGCGGATAAATCGCGTAAAATGCGTGAGGCAGAATCACTGCAATACTCGATTGAGACACAGGCTAAAGCGTCAGCTGAACAAAAACGGCTGAATGGGCAAGCGGAAGCGGATGCGGAACGCGCAAAAGGTACGGCGGATGCTGATGTCATCCGTTTACGTGGTCTGGCGGAGGCCGAGGCCAAGGAAAAGCTGGCGGAGGCGTTCCAGAAATTTGGTGAGGCAGCCGTACTCGATATTATCGTGAAAATGCTGCCTGAGCTGGCCGGAAGGATAGCCGAGCCGATTGCGTCCATTGATAAATTAACGGTTGTGGATACAGGCAAGGGAGAAGGAGCAGCGCGTGTCAGTAATTATGTCACAGAGCTAATGGCTACGGCTCCAGAGATGCTCAAGAGTGTGTCCGGTATTGATGTGGAGCAGTTAATTAAGGGGCTGACCACGGGGAAAAAGGGCCTTCATTCCGTACCGTCCTCCGGTGAAACGGATAGGCTGCACATTCATGCCCCGGTTGAGGCTGCGCCGCGGGATAAAGAATAGCCGCAGGGCTTTCAGGGGCAGATACCCCTTAACAGAAAGAACGCTTTTCATCACAGCTTTTCCCGTCTATTGTGATGAAAAGCGTTTTCTTTTTATTGACCTTTAGCGGAATATTTGGTACTTTAACGTGGATTCCTCTGAGCTTCATGCTCTAATTCTTAGGATCAAGGTTCAGATAAAAAGAGGTGCGGATGTGAGCAGCCTACAAGTGGCGAAAGCGCTGAATAACAATGTGATTATCGGGATGCATCCCGAGCATGACGAGGTTGTTGTGATTGGAAAAGGAATCGGTTTCAATCGCAAAAACGGCGATCTTATACCGTTGGATTCAGTTGAAAAATTATTTATATTAAAAAGCCATGAGGAGCAGGAGCAGTACAAGCGATTGCTTCCCGAGCTGGATGAAAAGCTTATTGAGGTCATTGGTGAGGTGCTTCACCATGTTCAGCTTCAAGCGAAGAAGCCTCTGAATGAGCACATATTGATTGCTTTAACCGATCACATCGCCTTTTCCATTAATCGTCATAAACAGGGCATTACGATCCATAATCCGTTTTTGTATGAAACGAGAGAAATTTACCCTCAGGAATACAAGATGGCTGAACAGGCAGTCTCTTTGATCAAGGACAAGATGGGTGTGGATCTGGGAGAAGATGAAATCGGATTCGTAGCTTTGCATATTTACAGTGCGATGACGAATCAGCATATTTCCGAGGTCAGGAAGGATTCCCGATTGATTGCTGATATGGTACAGGTCGTAGAGACTACGCTGGATTATCGCATTCCTCTCCAATCCCTGGATTACTCACGTTTGCTGACTCATCTGAGGTTTGCGATTGAACGTGTACGTCGGGGGGAAATTGTGCAGGAGATTTACCGATTGGACAAGCTTTTGAATGAAGAGTATCCGGAAATGTATATGTTAGCCTGGAAGCTCACGAAGATTATGGAGAAAAGGCTTCGCAAATCCGTATATCCGGCTGAGGTTAGCTATTTGACGATGCATCTACAGCGGTTGTCCCAACGCAAGGAGTAGGGAGAGCAACGTTAGAACAGCTAGAATCGAAAAAAGTATTGCCTCACTTTTGGCAGAATGCTATAATAAATTTCGTAATGAGCAAGACAACAAATGAATATCTAACGTGTTACTGATTCGATCAGGCATGAGTTGTTTTAAGTTATGATTGTTTACAGCCTACCGGGGTAAGCTATATCCCAAGGTTGTGTTCAAACATACTTAATTCGGCTCATGCCTTTTTTGTTGTTTTGCCTCTGTATTCTAATTTTCAGAGAAGGAAGTGGAACGTATGTTTAAAAAGCTTTTCGGCGTTTTACAGCGTGTCGGCAAAGCTTTAATGCTTCCTGTAGCCATTTTGCCGGCTGCGGGACTATTATTGGGAATCGGCAACATGCTAGTCAATCCCGATTTTCTCCAGTACATTCCGGCATTGAATGCGGGCTGGGTTCAATCGGTAGCGACGATCATGATGAATGCCGGACAAATTGTTTTCGATAATCTGGCACTGTTGTTTGCAGTCGGCGTAGCCGTCGGTCTGGCAGGCGGTGAAGGCGTAGCGGGTTTGGCTGCTATCATCGGTTATCTCGTTATGAATATAACTTTGGGTACAGCTGTAGGTGTTACACCGGGTCTGATTGCTCAAAAAATACCGGGCTATGCGAACGTGTTGGGAATTCCAACGCTGCAAACCGGGGTGTTCGGTGGGATTATCATCGGTATACTGGCCGCAGCCATGTACAATCGATTTTTCAAAATCGAGCTTCCTTCGTATCTGGGCTTTTTCGCGGGTAAGCGCTTCGTTCCGATTGTAACAGCAGTATCTTCGTTGTTGATTGGACTATTGCTGGTTATTGTATGGCCTCCCGTACAATCTGGATTGAACGTCGTGTCTCACTTCATGGTTGATTCCAATCCGACACTGGCCGCTTTCATTTTTGGAGTCATTGAACGCTCACTTATTCCTTTCGGCTTGCATCACATTTGGTATTCACCGTTCTGGTTTGAGTTCGGCGAGTATGTGAACAAGGCAGGTCAAACGATTCATGGTGACCAGCAAATCTTCTTTAACCAGCTTCGTGATGGAGTTACATTGACAGCAAGTACATTCCAAGTGGGTAAATTCCCGTTCATGATGTTCGGTTTGCCAGCCGCAGCGCTCGCAATGTATCATGAAGCAAGACCGGAACACAAAAAATATGTAGCAGGTATTATGGGTTCAGCAGCTTTGACCTCGTTCTTGACAGGGATCACGGAGCCACTGGAATTTTCCTTCCTGTTCGTAGCTCCACTGCTGTTCGCGGTGCATGCTGTGTTTGCAGGGCTGTCGTTTATGACCATGCAAATTTTGAATGTTAAAATAGGTATGACCTTCTCCGGTGGATTTATCGACTTCCTGATCTTCGGGATTATTCCGAATCGTACGTCTTGGTGGTACGTCATCATCGTCGGTCTGATTTTGGCGGTTATTTACTACTTCGGATTCCGATTCATCATACGGAAGTTTAACCTGAAAACACCAGGGCGTGAAGAAGCCACAGAAAATGTTGAAGGAGCCGCAGTCGGTACCACAGACGAGCTTCCAGGCAATATTTTGGCAGCTTTCGGCGGGGCGTCCAATATCAAGCATTTGGATGCTTGTATCACACGTCTTCGTATTGAAGTTAACGAGAAGTCCAACGTTGACAAGGCTCGCCTCAAACAGCTTGGCGCAGCGGGTGTACTCGAAGTCGGCAACAACGTACAAGCCATTTTCGGTACACGTTCCGACACGATTAAAACGCAAATGGCTGATATTATGGCGGGACGCACACTTGTTCCGGACCCGGCTCAACCTGCTCCGCAAGAAGAGAAGGAAGCTGGTGAAGAAAAACAGACCATCATTGTTGAAGATATCGTGATGCCTGTTAACGGAGAATTGGTTGATATTTCGACTGTTCCCGATCAGGTATTTGCAGAACGTATGACAGGAGACGGCTTTGCTGTCGTGCCAAATGATGGAACGATTGTGTCACCTGTATATGGTAAAGTATTCAATGTATTCCCAAGCAAGCATGCCATTGGTATCCAATCTGATGGCGGTAAGGAAGTGCTTGTTCATATCGGGGTAAACACAGTAAAGCTTAAAGGTCAAGGATTTGACGTTTTGGTGAACGAAGGCGATCTTGTGTCAGCCGGTCAGCCTATTATGAAAGTAGACCTGGAATACGTGAAGCTTAATGCAAAATCCATCATCTCACCCGTCATTTTTACCAACCTCCCAGAAGGCTCTTCGGTAACTTTAAACAAAACTGGAGTATTGAAGGCTGGCGAAGATGGTATAATTACGATAAAATAAACTCTATGTGTTTCGGAATCGTGATGAGGCGGCTCAGGTCGCCTCACATCGACCCGGTTTCACTACACGTATACTGCGTGTAAATAAATATTATCCATTAGGAAAGTGGGAGGAACAATTATGCAAACAACTTTTAGAATTACAGATGAAGACGGTATCCATGCACGTCCTGCAACTGCGCTGGTAAATACAGCTAACAAATTCAGCGGTGCTGAATCTTTTGCCGAAGCTAACGGTAAAAAAGTAACTCTGAAATCCATTCTGGGTGTATTGTCTCTTGGTCTGGAACAAGGTGATACCCTCAACATTATCTGTGAAGGCGCTGAAGCTGCTGACGCACTGAAAGCTCTTGAAAATGTAATAGTTAACGAAGGGCTGGGCGAAGTTCATGCTTAAAATTTCCGGGATTGCCGCTTCGGCAGGCATCGCTATTGCCCGGGCGTTTATCTTGGAGCATCCGAATTACGCTGTAGAGAGACGCGCGGTTGGTGATGCTGAAGCTGAAATTGCAAGATTGAATGCGGCTTTAGTAGAATCTCAAAGCGAATTGGAAGCGATTAAGGAAAAAACTTTACAGGAACTGGGCGAGAAAAAAGCAGGAATTTTTGCTTCTCACCTGTTGATTCTGAATGATCCTGAACTGATCGATCCAGTTAAAGCCAAGATCAGAGACGAGCAGCTTAATGCTGACTATGCTCTGAACGAAGTAGCTTCACAGTTTATTTCCATGTTCGAAAACATGAAAAGTGCTTATTTACAAGAACGCGCATCGGACATGCGGGATGTAACCAAGCGGATCCTGAATCACCTGCTTGGTGTTCATTTTGTCAGTCCTGCAGAAATTGCCGAAGAAACGATTGTACTTGCAGAGGATTTGACACCTTCCGACACGGCTCAGCTGAATCGCGAATTTGTTAAAGGCTTTGCAACCAACATCGGCGGACGTACTTCGCACTCGGCTATTATGGCTCGTTCACTTGAAATTCCTGCGGTTGTAGGAACGAAAAATATATTGTCCCAAGCTAAAAGCGGCGATTTGATTATCGTCGACGGTCTGGACGGTCACGTATTTGTGAACCCTTCCGAAGAGATCGTTGCGGAATACCAAGCAAAACAGGTGGCATACGACAAGCAACGCGAAGAGTGGCGCAAGCTGCGCGGCGAAGCTACGGTTTCCGTCGATGGTGTGCACGTCGAGCTGGCAGCTAATATCGGTACGCCTAACGATGTAGCTGGTGTACTGGATAATGGTGGCGAAGGAGTCGGCTTGTATCGTACTGAATTCTTGTACATGGGACGCGATAAGCTTCCATCCGAAGAAGTACAGTACACAGCATACAAAACCGTTCTGGAAAGAATGGAAGGCAAACCGGTTGTAGTCCGCACGTTGGACATCGGTGGCGACAAAGAGCTTCCTTATCTGGATCTGCCGAAAGAAATGAATCCGTTCCTCGGATTCCGTGCTATTCGTCTGTGTCTGGATCGTCAGGATATTTTCCGTACTCAATTGCGTGCTTTGCTGCGGGCAAGTGTACATGGTAACCTGCGGATCATGTTCCCGATGATTGCTACGCTGAATGAATTCCGTGAATCCAAAGCTGTGTTGCTGGAGGAAAAGGAAAAGCTGGTAGCCGAGGGTGTAGCCGTATCTGAAGAAATTCAGTTGGGCATCATGGTAGAAATTCCTTCTACAGCGGTATTGGCTGACCAATTCGCAAAAGAAGTTGATTTCTTCAGTATCGGTACGAACGATCTGATTCAGTACACGATGGCAGCGGATCGCATGAACGAACGGGTATCTTATTTGTATCAACCATATAACCCATCCATTCTGCGTCTAGTGAAAATGGTTATTGATGCCGCTCACCGTGAAGGACGCTGGGTTGGTATGTGCGGTGAAATGGCAGGGGATACAACAGCAATTCCATTGCTGTTGGGTCTGGGACTCGATGAGTTCAGCATGAGTGCCACTTCCATTCTGCCAGCACGCAGTCAAATTTCGAAATTGTCCCGCGCGGACATGGAGAAACTGGCTGCAAAAGCTTTGGACATGCAAACAGCCGAGCAGGTTGTTGAATTGGTTCAAAGCATTGAAGGCTAAGGAAGGGTATCACCTTTTCAAGGTATATCTTTTTCCAACAAAAATGGCTGTCTACATACAGCGGCCGGTATCTAACAGATACCGGCTTTTTTGTATGCCCAAAATTGGAGTTTGCTTTTAGCTGCATGAGCAATTCAATATTGGCTTGCGAGCTGCAGTTGCTTCGTCCAGTCGCGTGACTGGAGTGGTATATGGAGCATTCAGCACCAATTCAGGCGTTTCCTCCGCTTCCCGCGCAATTTGGATCATGGTGTCAATGAAGGCATCAAGCGTCTCCTTGCTTTCCGTTTCTGTCGGCTCGATCATGATACATTCCTCTACATTCAGCGGGAAATAAATCGTAGGCGGATGGTAGCCGAAATCGAGCAATCGCTTGGCAACATCAAGTGTACGCACTCCGAATTTCTTTAAGGCGCGCCCGGACATCACAAATTCGTGCTTGCAATATCCCGGATAAGGGATGTCAAAATACGGAGCCAGCCGATGCATCATATAATTGGCATTAAGTACGGCACATTCGGATACCCGCTTCAAGCCGTCAGGACCATAGCTGCGGATATAGGCATAGGCACGGACGAGAATGCCGAAATTGCCGTAAAAGGCTTTGACCCGTCCGATAGAATCTCCCTGTTCTAGGTCCCAATGGTACATTCCCTGTGGATCACGCACAACAAGCGGCTTGGGCAAATACGGAATGAGCCGCTGCTTTACCCCGACAGGTCCCGCGCCAGGCCCGCCTCCGCCATGTGGGGTACTCATCGTTTTGTGCAAATTGAGATGCACCACGTCAAAGCCCATATCCCCGGGGCGGGTGATCCCCATAATGGCGTTGGAGTTCGCGCCGTCATAGTAGAGCAGGCCACCCGCTTCATGCACAATCGCGGCAATGTCAGCGATTTGCTTCTCGAACAGCCCGAGCGTGTTCGGGTTGGTCAGCATAAGCGCAGCGGTGTCGTTGCCTACGGCTTGACGCAGCGCGTCCAGATCCACCAGCCCCTGCGGTGTGGAGGGGAGGGTGACCGTTTCGAAGCCTGCCACAGTGGCGCTGGCGGGGTTCGTTCCGTGCGAGGAATCCGGCACGAGCACCTTGGTACGCCGCTCACCACGCGCTTCGTGGTAGGAGCGGATCATCATTAGCCCGGTCCATTCGCCATGGGCGCCCGCGGCGGGCTGAAGGGTGACGGCATCCATGCCGGTTAACGCGGCCAGATCGTTTTGAAGCGTATGGAGCAGCGCCATGGCGCCCTGGATGCTGTCCTCCAGCTGGTACGGATGGATTTTGGCGAAGCCTGCATAACGGGCGACATCCTCGTTCACCTTGGGGTTGTATTTCATCGTACAGGAGCCGAGGGGATAAAATCCGTTGTCCACGCCAAAATTACGCCGTGACAGTGCTGTATAATGTCGAATAACGTCTACTTCGTATACCTCGGGCAATGCCGCAGGCTCGCTGCGCTGCGCATAATCCGGCAAAAGCTCTGCCACCGGACGCCGGGGAACATCGCATTCAGGCAGTGAATAGGCGATACGGCCGGGTCTGCTCAATTCCAAAATGAGCGCCTGATCTTGTCCTGTAGTATGCGTCATAGCAATCCCCCCAAGATGTGTACGAATTGATCGATCTCTTCCTTTGTTCGTTGCTCTGTCACGGCAATCAGGATGTGACCCGCATATTCCTCATAATTCTGGCCCAAATCGTAGCCGCCGATAAATCCGGCGGCAAGCAATTCGGCTTGCAGTTTATTTATATCCGTACTCTCAGGTAACCGCAGGGCAAACTCGTTAAAGGTGGGTGCGGTAAAGGAGGCGGTTATGCCCTTCAATCCAAGTAATTGCTCCAATGCGTAGCGGCTTTTGTGCAGGTTTAGCGCGGCTACTTCCGCGATGCCCTGTCTACCCATGACGGACAAATACACTGAGGCAGATAAAGCGAGCAGTGCCTGATTGGAGCATATATTAGAGGTGGCCTTTTCCCGGCGGATATGCTGTTCCCGTGCCTGCAAGGTCAGCACGAAGCCACGTTTGCCGTTACGGTCTGTGGTCTGGCCCACAATACGGCCGGGGATACGGCGCATATGAGCCTGAGAAACGGCAAAGTAGCCGCAGGTCGGGCCGCCGAGGGAGGAGGAGATGCCAAGCGGCTGCGCGTCTCCTACGACAATATCCGCACCCTGCTTGTCGGGTGCTTCCAGCAGGCCTAACGCCAGCGGATTGGCGCTGACGACCATAAGACCCTTGTGCGCATGGATCAGGTCAGCCATCGGCTTCAGATTTTCTACGGCCCCGAAAAAATTAGGGCTTTGGACCAAAACAGCCGCCGTCTGTTCCGATATGGCTGTCGCTAATGCTTTCATGTCGGTTACACCATCTGCACAGCCGATTTCCACGATATCCAAATCCAGCCCGCGCGCATAGGCGGCTAGCACCTGGCGTGCCTCTGGATGGACGGTCCGCGATACGATGAGCTGCTTGCGGCGGGTGGCAGCGGCGGCCAATGAGCCTGCTTCTGCCAGCGCAGTCGCTCCATCATACATACTGGCATTGGCTACAGCCATGCCTGTTAATTCGCATATATACGATTGGAATTCGAAGATGGCTTGCAGCTCGCCCTGGCTTACCTCCGGTTGATAGGGAGTGTAGGCCGTATAAAATTCCGAGCGTGAAGTGATATGCTGGATAACGGATGGAATATGATGATCGTAAATCCCTGCGCCGAGAAAGCTGGCGTGCGTGTCTGTATTGGCATTTTGCCCGGCCAGTCCTGATAAGTGGCGGGTTAAGGCTCTTTCGTCTAACCGAGAAGACAGGGGCAGCTCCCCCTTATACCGGATCGCCTCAGGAATATCGCTGAATAAATCGTCGATAGACGATGCGCCGACCGCGCGTAGCATTTCGGCTTGATCCTGTTCAGTCATGGGAAGATAGCGATGCTGTTTCATTGGGTCTGGCTCCTTTCAACCAACAAAATCGTAAAAACGTAGAACGATTAACAAATGATTAATAAACGATTGCGAACGGGGCAGCGTTAGTAATGGATCACGATAGTTATAGTATTAAATCAGCGTGGACGTTTATAAAAGGGCGCTGCTACCACCTCGGCGCGCAGGCGCTTGCCACGAATCTCGACCTCCAACGGTGTGGATAGGGAACTGAAACGACTGTCCACTAGAGCCAAACCCAGATTACGCTTTAAGGTGGGCGACTGGGTTCCCGTTGTGACCTCGCCAATGTGCTGTCCTTCCGCAAAAACGGGATAATGGGCACGTGGGATGCCGCGGTCGAGCATTTCCAGTCCGATCAGCTTGCGTGGAATACCTTGTTCTTTCTGACGTTGCAGGGCCTCTCTCCCGATAAAACCCCCCTTATTCAGCTTGACGAAGAAGCCTAAACCAGCTTCCAGTGGGGAAATGGTAGCGGACAACTCCTGTCCGTACAGCGGCAGCCGTGCCTCGAAGCGCAGCGTATCCCTGGCCCCAAGTCCGGCGGGAACCAGACCATGCGGCTCACCGATGCGAAGCAATCCGTCCCACACTGCCGGTGCATCCACAGCGGGCACATAAAATTCAAAACCGTCTTCACCCGTGTACCCGGTGCGGGAGACGAGCGCTTTTGCCCCGAACAATTGCACATCCTCACGGAATCGGAAGGATGCCAGATTCGTAATGTCCACGTCTGTCACGGCTGCGGTAATACGAGCAGCTTCAGGTCCTTGCAACGCCAGCAGTGCTAACGCATCTGATACGTTTTCCAGATGAACGGATGCAGGAGCATGGCGAAGCAGCCAATCCCAATCCTTGTCGATATTGGAGGCATTCACAACGAGCATGTAACGCTCCGACCCTTTACAGTAAACAAGCAGGTCGTCTACTACACCTCCATCCGGGTAACACAGGAGAGAGTATTGGGCCTGACCTGGCTCCAACTGACTGACATCGTTCGTCGTCACCTGTTGCAGAAATGCTTCGGCTTCCTGGCCTTCGACCAAGAATTCACCCATATGCGATACATCGAACATTCCCGCACGTTGTCGGACGGCCTCATGCTCCTTTTGAATGCCACTGAACTGTACAGGCAGCTCCCAGCCGCCAAAATCAATGCAACGAACCCCCGGCAGCGTGCCGTAGGAGGAATACAGCGGCGTTTTTCGCAAGTTAGTCATTTTTTCACTCCTATCCAGTGTGATCAGCTAAACAAAAAAGACAGGCCGAAAAAAACGTATGGACGGCAGTCCACACACTTTTTTTCAGCTCTGTCCTTGATACCTGAGAGTTACCCCGGTGCGTACCAGGTTTCCCCTTGGGTGATCCGCCTGTATGGCGAATGCTCTCCAGAGATGCGTCCGGCAGAGGTCCTTTTGCCTGAGAGATTCACCTGCGGTGCAGGTTTACTCCTTCGGCGCTGCCCTTGGATCAGCTAAACGTCATCCGGCCCTGCCGGTAACAGCTTGATTCCACTCGCTGGCTACCTTGTTTTCACAGGCGGCAACAGCTAGCGAGTTTTGGCAGTCTCTCCCTCCACGTTCATCCGCGTTTACAGTTATCGGGTATTTCCAAAAGCACTTGTTATAACCCATTAATACGCAAATTTATTCGAAATGTCAACAAAAATGTCATGAAAAACATTATTAAAAACATTTTATTCATAAATAAGGTTATGTAAGCGTTTGTTATATCCTGTCGTATTTTTAGTTAGAACGATATATGGAGAAATGTGAAATATTTTTGTTAGTATTATTGACATGAGAGTTCTTGTTGTCATAATCTTAACCTGTCACAGACGGGTAGGCGAAACGATGTAATCCATATGGAAGCGAGGCGGAGCAGGATGAGTGAAGTGAAGCAGCAATTGTGGTACACAGAGGAACACGAGTGGGTTCAGCGCACAGAGGATGGAACGGTACGAATCGGTATTACGGACTTTGCACAGCATCAACTGGGGGATATCGTTTTTGTGGAGCTGCCTGGGGAGGGAGCAACGATTGAGCAGGGGGCAGAGATTGGTACTATTGAATCGGTAAAGACAGTATCCGACCTGTTCGCTCCGGTGACGGGAACGGTGTTGAAGGTGAATGAAGCGCTGGAAAGCACGCCTGAGCTGGTGAACGAGTCTCCCTATGAAAAAGGCTGGATGATCGAAGTGGAGCTTGGAGAAGATGTAGAGAAAGCACTAAGCAAGCTGCTGTCTGCGGATCAGTACGAGCAATTGACTGCCAATGAGTAATAATGGGGCAAATTAGGTTGGATAACTGAATAAGAGTGGCGTTTGTCCGCTCTGTTTTGTATAAAAATAGTCGCGATGATTGGGCATAGCGGCTATTTTTTGCTGTCTTTTTTGGAAAGCGTAATTACGTTCTTTTATCTTTTTTAGAGGATAGATCTCATACATAAATTGTACTGATGACAGGATGGTTTTTCGACTAAACACTCATGTTACAGGCCATATTAAGAGGAATTATGCAGAAGGATTTCGCGCCTGTTTACCTTAAATTTAAATGTTGTCATCAATGTTCATGACGAAAGTACGTTTTCATTTCGTTGATGAAGATAGCGTTGTCATTTAGTATGAATTTTAAGAAAAGGTAGTGATGCTTTTTACCTATAAGGAGGATATGAATATGAGCACAGTGGACGCAAAGTCCAATTCAAACGGAGGCGCGCGCGTTGCCGTACAGCGTTTTGGCCGTTTTCTCAGTGGTATGGTTATGCCCAATATGGGGGCCTTTATCGCGTGGGGATTGATCACGGCACTCTTTATTCCGACCGGATGGTTTCCGAATGAGGGTTTTGCACAACTGGTTGATCCGATGAAAAATTATTTGCTGCCACTGCTGATCGGTTATACGGGTGGCACCATGATTCACGGACAGCGCGGAGGTGTGATCGGGGCCATTATGACGATGGGTGTCATTGTCGGGGCGGACATTCCGATGTTCCTCGGCGCGATGGTAGCGGGTCCGCTGGCTGCATGGATATTGAAGAAATTCGACAAAGCGATTGACGGCAAAGTTAAATCAGGGTTTGAAATGCTGGTCAATAACTTCTCAGCAGGGATTATCGGGGCGATTTTAGCGTTGCTTGCCCATGTGGCAATCGGACCGTTTGTACAAATTATCAGTCAAGTGTTGTCAGCAGGGGTACAGTTCCTCGTGAACGCAGGGCTTTTGCCGCTCGTCAACCTCATTATTGAGCCCGGAAAAGTGTTATTTCTAAACAACGCACTGAACCACGGAGTATTGAGTCCGATTGCGCTGGAGGAGGCTTCAAGAACAGGCAAATCCGTTTTGTTCATGCTTGAATCCAACCCTGGACCGGGGCTCGGTATTTTGCTGGCCTATTGCCTGTTTGGTAAAGGTTCTGCGAAGTCGTCGGCTCCCGGCGCGGTCATCATTCACTTTTTCGGCGGGATTCATGAAATTTATTTCCCTTATATTTTGATGAAGCCGATTCTGATTCTTGCTGCTATAGCAGGGGGCATGGTGGGAACGTTCTGTTTCATGCTGACAGGTGCCGGACTGGTTGCAGCTCCTTCACCGGGTAGTATCATCGCTTATTTCCTGATGACGCCAAAAGGCGGATATTTGCCAATGCTGAGCGGTGTGATTGCTGCTGCGGTCGTATCGTTTGCTGTGGCTGCGGTATTACTCAAGACAGGTAAGCAAAAAGGAGAGGGGCTTGAGGAAGCGGCATCCCGTATGAAGGATATGAAGACTCAAAGCAAAGGTGCAAGCGAAAACGCCGCTGTAACGGAAGATAACCGCGAAGCTGATCTTGCTGCCAAGATTGCCGAAGTTCAAACGGTCAAGGATAAATCAGATGTCAACAAGATCGTCTTTTCCTGTGATGCAGGTATGGGCTCAAGCGCTATGGGCGCCTCGATTTTACGCAAAAAAATGAAGCAGGCGGGTGTGGATGTTACGGTAACAAACACGGCAATCAGTGAGATTCCGCAGGATACGGATATTGTCATTACGCAAAAAACGTTGACAGACCGGGCTAAAACGGTAGCTCCCAATGCTGAGCACATTTCTATTGACAATTTCCTGAAAAGTCCTGAATACGAAGCGCTGGTGGAACGTCTGAAATCCGATTCTTAATCCCCTGTAGTAGTCAGGCCGCCTGTGTGCAGTAGGTATGTTCTGCGGAAGGGATGAGCTTGGGAAGGAACGGTATGCGTTTATGAATATTACGAAACGACAACGTGACATCGTGGAATATCTTCTGGAGCAGTCCCAAGAGGTAACAGCCGGGGAAATTGCCACGAAGATTAATGTCAGCACAAGGACGGTTCACCGGGAGCTCAGTGCAGTCGAGCATTGGTTAGCGGCTCATGCGGTAAAGCTGGAGAAAAAATCAGGGATTGGTATCTATGTGGATGCCGACCCGGCTCAGCTTGTATGTCTGCGGGAGCAATTGATGCATACGAAGTCGGACGAATATTCGGCTGAGGAAAGAAAGATCGTGGTTCTCTGTATGCTGCTGGATACACAGGAGCCGATCAAGCTGCTGGCGCTGGCTGCTGATTTGAAGGTCGCAGTAACTACGGTCAGTCATGATCTGGACGAATTGCAAGGCTGGATCGTGGAACGGGGACTCGTGCTTGTGCGCAGACGCGGGTACGGCGTCGAGATTACAGGCCGGGAGACGGACAAAAGACGGGCGATTTCCGAGCTGGCTCTAGAGTATTTGGATGAATCGGATCTGTTTTCCAGCCGGGAGGAGCTTCGTCCTGTGACACGTGTCGCTGACAAGTTGCTGGAGATGATTGGCAGAGAGAACCTGCTGACCGTGGAAAATTCCCTCTGGCAGCCCCATGAGAAATGGCTGAAAAACAGGGTGGAAAGCAAATATATGGAGCTGTTGATTCAAATTTGCGTTTCGCTGGCACGTCTGCGGCTCGGATACGTTGTGGATCATCGTCTCTCGTATTCCAAAACAGATTCGGATGAGAATATCATGCTGCGCACAGCTATGGTGGAACGCATATGCACGGAATTGTCAGAGGCGCTGGATATTGATTTTCCAGAGCCGGAACGATCTTATTTCAGACTGCTGTTCCGTGATGCCGAGGATCATTCTACCCGGCTGCTGCCGCTGGATGATCTCGTACTGCTGGAGTCGGTTCATGAGTTGATTCGTCGTGTAGAGGAAGAGACAGACACGCCATTGGCAGAGGATCGTGTTCTGCGTGAAGGACTGATTGCCCATATGGCTCCGGTACTCAAACGTTTGAAGGAAGGCAGATCCATCCGTAATCCCCTGCTCCAGCAAATCCGCAAGGATTACGGCAGCTTGTTCGACTCGGTGAAGAAGGCTGCGGCGGACATGACAGAAATGGAAGTGCCGGATGAAGAGATCGGATTTCTCGTCATGCATTTCGGCGCTTCGCTGGAGCGGCTGCGACAATTGCGGCGGGAGGTGCGGGCCATCGTCGTCTGCACGAGCGGCATTGGATCATCCAGGCTGCTGGCAACAAGGCTCGCCAAGGAGCTGCCACAGATCAAAATCGTGGATAGGGCCTCATGGTACGAGGCGGCGCGGATTCCTAAAGAGGATTATGATCTGATCATTTCGACGGTGGAGCTACCGCTGGAACCAGATCGCTATCTCAAGATCAGCCCGCTGCTGACGCAGGAGGAGAGTGACCGTCTGCGACATTTTATCCAGCATATTACACTCAAGGATCCCAATGATCAGCAGCAGGAGCAGGCCGTCCAGCCCGGTCAGGGCATGGAGTGGCTCACCGGGCTGCGAAAAAGTCTCGAGGAAATTGTACACATTGTACAGCAATTTCAAGTGTATACGCTGGAAAATCAGGGGATGGATATGCAGGCTACCGTACAGGCTATCTGCATGCTGGAGGCGGGACAGGGGAACGTTACAGAGCCTTCTGCCATTGCTGCACAGCTCATGGAAAGAGAACGCCAGGGGAGTCAGGTTATTCCTGATACCTCCATTGCTTTGTTTCATACGCGTAGCCACTATATTCGCCAGCCTTCGCCTTCGCTTACGCTGTATAAGCTGGCAGAGCCGCTGCTGGCGGATGCAGGCGAACAGGTAGATTGCGTGCTGCTTATGTTGGGACCTCGCGAGCTGCTGAGAGAAAGCTTGGAGGTATTGAGCGAGATTAGTGCATTACTACTTCGGGAAGACATGGTTACGCTACTGAAACACGGTAGCCGTGAGCATATCGCCAATTATATATCGAGTGAACTGGCTGAATTTTTTCACAGTAAATTAGGGACAGGGAGGAACCTACCGTGAGCATTATGACGATAGACAAAGTAAAAATGAACACAACCGCCAAAGACAAATACGAGGCGATTCGCATGGCCGGACAAATCCTGCTGGATGCCGGACATATTACAGGTGAGTACATTGACAAGATGCTGGAACGCGAGGAGATCGTGTCTACCTATATCGGGAACGGGTTGGCTATTCCACACGGCACGAAGGAATCCAAGACGTTCATTCAATCGACTGGCATCTCGATCATTCAGTTCCCGCAAGGTGTGGATTTTGGGGAAGAAAAAGCATACATGGTGATCGGCATCGCAGCACAAGGCGGCGATCATATGGAGATTTTGACGAGTATCGCTGTGGTGTGTGCCGAGGAAGAAAACATGGATAAACTTCGCAACGCGGTGACCCCTCAGGAAATTATCGATTTGTTTGAAAGTGAGATGGAGCTATGAGAGCCGTCCACTTTGGAGCAGGAAATATCGGTCGTGGCTTTATCGGATTGATTCTGTCGCGGGCAGGTTATGAGGTTGTCTTTTCGGATGTTAACGACACTCTTGTATCCGAGTTACGCCGGCGCAAGCAATACACTGTAGAGTTGGCGAATGATACCAAGGATATGGAGATGGTCACGAATGTAACCGCGATTGACGGCAAAGATGCAGGGGCTGTAGCGGATGCGGTAGACCAAGCTGATTTGGTAACGACCGCAGTGGGTGTCAGCATCCTCAAGCATATTGCAGCAGGCATTGCCGAGGGAATTAAGCGGCGGGTAGAACGCGGGGCAGCGCCGCTACATGTGATTGCCTGCGAAAATGCAATTGGAGGCAGCGCCCAACTGAAAGAGCATGTTTTTGCGCTATTGGATGAGGCGACTCGTGCCAAGGCGGAGGCTTCGGTTTATTTTCCGAATGCTGCGGTAGACCGGATTGTGCCGATCCAGCATCATGAGGACCCGTTGCATGTGCAGGTAGAGCCTTTTTACGAGTGGGTGGTGGATCGTTCGCAAATGGCTTCTGACCATAAAGAGATCGAAGGCATCCTTTACGTGCAGGAGCTGGAGCCTTACATTGAACGCAAGCTGTTCACGGTGAATACGGGGCATTGTGTGGCGGCCTATATTGGTTATAACGCGGGTTATGCTACCATTCAGGAAGCCATGAAGGATCACAAGGTGGTGGATTCGATACAAGGGGCACTGGAGGAAACAGGGGCAGTGCTTGTGAAGCGCTTCGGTTTGGATCAGGGGGAGCATAAGAAGTACATCTCCAAAATTTTGGATCGCTTCCGCAACCCTAATCTGACAGACGAGGTCACTCGGGTCGGACGTTCACCGTTGCGGAAGCTGTCTCCCAATGACCGTCTTGTACGTCCGGCACTGCAAGCGGAGGAGTATGGCATCTTAACGGATCATCTGGCGCTAGGAATGGCTGCTGCCTGTAAATTTGATATTGCGGAGGACCCTGAGGCAGTCGAGCTTCAGCAGGTGATCCGCAGCGAAGGACTGGGTGTGGCGCTGACACGCTATACATCCATACCCGCACACCACCCGCTACATCGGCAGGTATTGGAGCAATATGATATTATAAATTCATAAAACAACGTAATATCGCGCATTATTTTCCATAATCCTCTTGAAGCCAATACATCTACACCAACACCCACAAAAGCGTGTTCTGTAGAGATGTGCTTCAAGAGGATTTTGTCATGCGTGATTTACATCACATAACAACCTGTCTAAATTGTTTATATTGATAATGATTATCATTATCCATCAAATGGGTCATCATCATATCTTTTTAGGGAGGATTACAGTGAAACCGATCTATATTACCTTAGGGTTTCTATTTTTGGCGCTTGGAGTCATTGGCGTGGTGGTACCGTTGCTGCCGACTACGCCGTTTTTGCTGTTAGCAGCCTTTTTCTTTATGCGGGGGTCTGAACGGATTCACCAATGGTTTTCGAATACCCCTTTGTACCATAAGCATCTGGAAAGCTTTGTCCAAACGAGATCGTTGAAGCTGTCCACGAAAATCACGACTCTGGGATTGGCGTCAGCCATGCTCATTACCGGCTTTATTTTAACCCCACCTGTGTGGGCCAAGGTGATTATCGGGTTAGTCATCCTCTTCAAATATTATTACTTTATATTCAGGATCGGAACGGTGAGAGGCACTACAGCGGAAACTCCATCCCCAACTCCATCTGTAGCTGCACTTGCTGATACCACGAAGAAAAGGTCTAAAATGGTCGACAGCCGTCTGCTTGGTCTGGTGGAGCATTCCCGAAAGTATATCGTTCTGGGTGTGCTTGTGCAGTGGATCGGTCTTTTAGGCAGTATAGCCGCTGTTTTGTCCATGTCCTATGTTTTGCAGCAGGCATGGACGGGACAAGTTACCCGTAAGCTGATTCTATCTGTGACGGCCATTGTCATTGCTGCGATTGCAGTCCGATGCTTGTGCAATTATGCAGCCAGTATGCTGTCCTATCGGGCCTCCGTGAATGCCAAAAAAACGCTGCGCTCGCAAATTTACGGCAAGCTGCTGAAGCTGGGGCCAGCGTATACGGATCATACCTCCACGTCGGGGGTTATTCAGGTTGCTGTAGAAGGAGTGGAGCAGCTTGAAACCTATTTTGGCAGATACATGCCCCAGTTATTTTACAGTCTGCTTGCACCCGTAACGTTGTTCATCACCTTATCCTTTGTCAGCTTCAAGGCTGCCATTATTCTGTTGATCTGCGTTCCGCTGATTCCGGTGTCGATTATAGTCATTATGAGAATGGCTAAAAAGCTGTTTCGCAAATATTGGGGCAGCTATGTTAATCTGGGTCACAGCTTTTTGGAAAATGTACAGGGCCTGACCACGCTTAAAATATACGGGACAGACCAGGAGAAGCATCAGGAAATGAACACGGCGGCCGAGGATTTTCGCAAAATGACAATGAAAGTACTGACCATGCAGCTTAACTCGGTGGCAGTCATGGACCTTATTGCATTTGGCGGTGCCGCTGCGGGCGTTCTGGTCGCAGTGAGCGAATATTCCGCTGGTCATATCGGCTTGGCGGGAGCGCTGATCATTGTGCTGCTGTCGGCGGAGTTCTTCATTCCGCTGCGCCTGCTGGGCTCTTACTTTCATATCGCCATGAACGGGATGGCAGCGAGTGACAAAATATTTCAAATTCTGAGTACAGAGGAGCTAGTACAAGGAAAAAAAAGCATCGAGACTACCGATATTCGACTGGATCAGGTGAACTTTGCCTATGACGAAAGGGACACTCTACGAGATATATCTATGGATATTCCTCAGGGCAGCTTTGTTTCCATTGTCGGGGAATCAGGCTCTGGTAAAAGCACGGTAGCCGGATTAATCGTTGGACATCACGAGGGTTATCGGGGAAGCTTGATCGTTGGAGGAACCGAGCTTGCCGCCATTTCGGAAGAAAGCCGTATGCGTCATATGACCTGGATCGGCTTCAACAGCTATATTTTCAAGGGCACGGTCGAAGCTAATTTGAAAATGGGCAATGAGCATGCGAATGAGGAACAGATGCTGGAAGCGTTGCGGCAGGTAAAGCTGTATGACTTCATTCTCTCACAGGGAGGACTGGAAGTAGAGCTGGAGGAGCAGGGAACGAACCTGTCAGGGGGACAACGCCAACGGCTAGCGCTGGCAAGAGCGCTGCTGCATGATAGTGGCGTGTACATTTTTGACGAGGCTACCTCTAACATAGATAGTGAGAGCGAGGCAGGCATTATGGAGGTTATACATGCGCTGGCAGGCCACAAAACCGTTATTCTCATCTCACATAGACTGGAAAATGTTGTACAATCTGACCGCGTCTATGTGCTGCGAAACGGCCAAGTGGCAGAGTCTGGTACACATGCTGAGCTGTTAAGCCAGCAAGGGCATTATGCAGAGATGTATCTCAGTCAAAACCGGGTAGAGCAGTTTGTAAAAGGAGGTGCTGTATATGCGTAGACACGGAATGCGGATTATGGCCCGATTAATGGCGCTGGCGGGGCCTCTGTTACCCGTTCTGCTCATAACGATTGTTACGGGAGTGCTTGGATTTGCTTGTGCTATTGGCATTATTGTCTATGGAGCCCTTGCCCTGCTTACAGCAACGGGCATCACGACGGGCTACAGTATGACGTTCCTGCTCACGCTCATCGTGGTTTGTGCTGTATTGCGCGGCGTGTTCCGTTATGGTGAGCAAATGAGTGGTCATTACCTCGCCTTCAAGCTGCTGGCTGTACTGCGTGACAAGGTGCTTCAAGCCCTGCGCAGACTGGCGCCAGCTAAGCTCGAAGGCAAGGACAAAGGGAATCTGATCTCGCTGATTACGAGTGATATCGAGCTGCTGGAAGTGTTTTATGCACATACGATAGCGCCTATTATGATCGGCATCATCACTTCACTGCTAATGGTATTCTTTATCGGTTCATATGAGCCTCTATTAGGCTGGCTCGCTGCACTTGCTTACATCACAGTCGGTCTGTTCATTCCCTTGTTAACGTCGCGTATGGGCAGACGTCAGGGTATGGAATACCGGAGCAGCTTCGGCAAGCTGAGCAGTTATTTCCTGGACAGCCTGCGGGGTATGAAGGAAATTGTGCAATACGGGCGCGGAGAACAACGACTGGCGGAGATTAACCGTCGCACGGATCAATTGGATGCCAAGCAGAAGAGCTTGAAGCATCATGAAGGCATCACAAGAGCGATAACGGATGCTGCGGTCGTGGGTTTTTCAATTCTGATGCTGCTGGCTGGATTGTATGGCATGTCCAAGGGGCAAGTCAGCTTTACAGGGATGCTTATTTCCGTTATTGCCCTGTTTAGCTCGTTTGGCCCGGTAGTTGCGCTTAGCAATTTGTCCAACAATCTGCTGCAAACGCTGGCGAGCGGGGAACGTGTGCTGAGTCTGCTGGAGGAAACCCCGGAGGTCGAGGAAAATATCGAGGGAATGAGCGTTGCTTTTTCCGGGGCGAAGGTGGACAGGGTTACTTTTGCATATGAGGGTCAGACGGTGTTGGATGATGTAAGTCTCACGATACCGCACAAGCGGATTACAGGTATTCAGGGTAAAAGCGGCTCTGGCAAGTCCACCTTGCTCAAGCTGCTGATGCGGTTCAGGGACCCACAGCAGGGCGAGATATTGCTATCTGGACATGATTTAAAAGAAATCGGAACGAAGCATTTGAGAGGTCTGCAAAGTTATGTGGATCAGGATACGTTCCTGTTTGATGATACGATTGCAGCCAATATTAAAATTGGAAAACCTGATGCTACGCATAAGCAGGTTGTGGAAGCAGCCCGCAGGGCGTCGGTGCATGATTTTATTATGACCTTGCCTCAAGGATATGACAGCCGTGTTGGAGAATTGGGGGACAGGCTATCCGGTGGTGAACGTCAGCGGCTCGGGCTGGCCAGAGCCTTTGTTCATGATGCTCCGCTCCTGCTGCTCGATGAGCCTACCAGCAATTTGGACAGCCTGAACGAAGCGATCATTTTAAAATCGTTAAAGGAACAGCAGCAGGATAAAACGATTGTCCTTGTTTCCCACCGAAGCTCTACCATGCGGATTGTGGACGATATGTTTCAGATGGATAACCGCAGGATGTCCTGATTTTTTGGCGTTTTTAGCGTGTATGTGAAGGGATGAAGGGAATTATTTATGGTGCTTGAAGGGCTGCTGCTGTAGCCTGTTCATGGTTTTGTCATAAAATGGAGTGTGCGTGTGAAATGAAAGCAGCATCCGTATTTGAAATCATCCAACTTTTCAAGCTTGTCTTATTTTGATAGCCTAGTAGGTGAGGATTTTGCAAAATCCTGAGGTATACTGACAAGTCGAATACATCATAAATGATGGATGAACAGAGGCTAAAAGCCGATGTACAGAAATGGGTGGTGAACAGGAATGTCTGATTTCAATCAACTCAAGGAGCTTGAGTACACAACATATCCCACATATGAAGGCCATGATTTGGGTCTTACTTATACGCCTGCCGGCAGCATGTTTAAAGTATGGGCACCGACTGCGAAGCAGGTCCATGTAGCGCTGTATGACAACACTGGATTGTATGACCAGGAAGGTAACGTTCAGGACCATAGCGGTGGCTGGGAATTTCCGATGAGCCGTGATGAGTGTGGTGTATGGTCCGTAGAGCTGGAAGGCGACTGGAACAAGTATTATTACATGTACAGGCTGGAATGGGCAGATCGCACACTTCATTATGCAGCCGACCCTTATGCTACAGCGGTATCAGCCAATGGACAGCGCACGGCAATCGTTGATTTGGCTCAAACCCATCCGGACGGATGGAAAGAGGATGCTGGACCCACACTTGCCCGGGCTACGGATGCCATTATATATGAGCTTCATGTGCGTGATTTTTCAATGGATACACATTTTAATACTGGAGAAAAAGGCTTATCTGCCGCACAAGGACGGTTTGCAGCCTTTACGTATACGGGACTAAAAGATTTGGTGGGCAACAGTATCGGACTGGATCATTTGCTGGAGCTGGGCATTACACATGTTCATCTGCTTCCAGTAGCTGATTTCCATACGGTAAATGATTTTGCAGAACAGGGCACGGAATATAACTGGGGTTATGATCCCCAGCACTATAATGTGCCGGAGGGCTCTTATTCTTCCAATCCGGCTGACCCGGAGGCACGTATACGGGAGTTGAAGCTGCTGGTGCAATCCCTGCATGCTGCTGGCATCGGTGTCATTATGGACGTCGTGTACAACCATACTTTCTCGGTGGAAAAAGGGCCGTTCGAGCCTGTTGTACCGGGTTACTATTACCGTACGGATGAGCATGGACAGCCTTCCAACGGCTCGGGTGTGGGTAATGAGGTGGCAAGCGAACGCCCGATGGTTCGCAAGTATATCAAGGATTCGCTGCGCTATTGGGCAGAGGAATATCATATAGATGGCTTCCGCTTTGATCTGATGGGACTGATAGATACGCCGACTGTGGAGCAGCTTACACAGGAGCTTCGCTCTGAGGTTCGTCCCGATCTGCTTATCTATGGAGAGCCTTGGACGGGGGGAGAATCCCCGCAGCCTCTGCTGACGTTAAAAGGAACGCAAAGGGACAAAGGCTTTGCCGTCTTCAATGACAACTATCGTTCTGCTATTAAGGGTGACAGTGATGGTACCGCAAGTGGCTTTGCCACGGGGGCATGGGATCAGGAGGAACTGGTGCTTAAAGGTGTTTTTGGAGCTATTCATGATTTTACAGCCCAACCTTCGGAAACGGTCAATTATGTCACGGCTCACGATAATCTCAATCTGTGGGATAAAATTTTGACGGTGCGGCATTTGCGGGAACACTGCGGTTTTCCTCAATGGAAGCAGGGTCAGCCGCAGGATGGGAGAGCGGCCGAACAAGCCATGGCGGAAGCAGACCCGTACCGGGAAGTGAATGAGCATGACTTGCTGGAGAATGAAACCGTACGGAAATCCTTGCTGGCAAACGGCATGGTGCTGACCTCCCAGGGCATTCCCTTTATCCATGCAGGTGATGAACTGTTGCGCTCCAAATATGGAGACCATAATAGCTACCGTAGTGTGGATGTGGTGAATGCTATTCGCTGGGAGAACAAGGCGAGATTTCGTCCCGTATTTGATTACTATCAGGGGTTAATCGCTTTACGGCGCAGTCACCCGGCATTCCGAATGGATCACCGGGAGCTGGTGGAGCAGCATATGGAGGTGCTGCACAGCAGCGGGCATGTGGTGGCTTTTGCATTGAGACACCATGCAAACGGCGACGCCTGGAATCAGATTGTGGTGATTTATAACGGCTCGGATACGGAGCAGACCATACTGCTGCCTGCGGAATCGGATCGCTGGCATGTCGTTGTGGATGCTCACGGGGCTGGAAATGAGATACGGTATGAAGTAGCAGGCTATCGTGTGACCGTTTCACGCTGGTCGATGATGGTACTGTATGATCAGGAGGAACCCGCTAAGCCATCCTTTTTGACCGGACAGGATCAGACTAACGAGCTGCTGGCGGAGAACGGATTGGAAGGCTCGGATGAGGGAACAGACCAGGAAATCGCAGGTCACTACGAAGAAGCGGCATTGTATCGCACCGTTGAGTTGATTTACGAGCGTGCGGATCGACAATATTCCGGTTGGAATGTGTGGGTATGGGGCACCGGATGCCGGGACGGACATGTTGAATTGAGTGAATTGGATGACGGTCGCGCAGTAGCGCGTATTCAAGTGGCTTCTCATGTGCAGCGTATCGGCTACATCGTCCGCCTCAATCAGTGGGATGCCAAGGATATTGAGGCTGATCGGTATATTGATGTAGACCTGAACCGTTCTGTGATGCAGGTATTGATTCATAGTGGCAGAGAAGAATATTTGCTGCTGGTCAACGACAATCGAGCGGGATAGCTTTATTTTCAGAAATAGCATGTTTCGATTATTTCGAAAGATGCTATTTTTTTATGCAAACGTGTGTCAGTTTCAGAAAAAAGGGGTAATATAGAATTATGGACTTGTTTAGTTTTGCCAGCTTGCTGGCTTATACCTTGTAGTGCGACTGGTGAACAGGCAAGATTCTTGAGGAATAATCATTTGTAAGGTAACCTGAAGGAGGTTGTATATCATGAGTTCTAATGGAGGAAGTATTCAACTGACCGCCCAGCCGAGAACAGAGAAGAAGGGTTCGGCACTTCGTGGATTGAGGTTAAAAGGACGGATTCCAGCTGTGGTTTACGGCTCTGAGCTTGAAGGAACCCCTGTACATGTCGATGCCAAAGAATTTAATAAAGTAGTCAGAACCGGACGTTCGGAGGTGTTCAACCTCACAGTAGAGGGTGGAGAAACCATTCCGGTCATCATTAAGGATTATCAGCAGCGTGACAATCAGTGGGTGCATGCCGATTTTTTGAAAATCTCCAAAAACAAGCCGCTTCGCGTGCGTGTTTCTATTGATTATCAGGGTACACCTGTAGGTACAAAAACGGGCGGTATTCTGCAAATTCAAGAAACCGAAGTCGAAGTCGAGGGTCTTCCTGCTGACCTGCCATCTACCCTTGAGGTGGATGTATCCGCACTGGATGTCGGTGACAAGCTGAGCGCGAGCGACCTGAAACTTCCTAAAGGAGTAACGTTGCACGTTCCTGAGGAAGAGTTGCTTGCTTCCATTATCGTTCCGCGCGCGGTTGAGGTGGAAAATGCTGCTGTAGCAGGTGATGCAGCTGCAACAGAAGGTACTGTGGCTTCCGAAAACAAGGAATCCTGATGCTATAGGTCATCGGATAGATAAGTGCTTTCCTGCTGAAGACGGCTATTCAAACATAAATCTAAAATCGCTCCCTGATCAGGGGGGGGCGATTTTTTGCGTTTACATATGTCGCGGCACTATCTAATCCCTCGATGTGTGTGTCTAATGGAGTAGGTTTTGTCGTCGCAGCGGTTATGACGATTTTGAATATTTAAAGCTTCATCATCGGGCTAATGAGCCGGGGAATATCGCTATCAAGCGGTAATCCCCGGTTTTTTACTGCTGTATGAAGGAGAGGGGAAATGGAGAGTGTATTTCTAAAAGCTATAATTTGATGGAATTTGATGGTATAATTTGTGGCAGTTTAAATGCTTCGTATATAGGGGGAATGACCATGATCATAGGAAAACAAGCGCCGAAACTAAAGGCTGGAGACGAGATACGCATTTGCACGAAGCTTTTGCCGATCCGAAGGTGAAGGGCATTCTGACTGCCATTGGCGGGAAGGCGAGTATTCGGGCCCGGAATGACATGATTGATCTTGAAATATGTGAATAGTGAGTGGGGTAGAGAAGGCTTGATGATGGGTTTATATTTGGGAGGAACGCATGTGAACGGCTTTTTGGAAACGCTGATGCAGCTATTTGAGCGCGCAGCGTTGTTGCTGATTTGTCTATTTTTTATTACTCGTATTCCCCGTTTTAAGGAAACCTTGCAAAAGAACAGCCATTCCCCGGCAGAGCTGACGCTATTAACGATGATTTTTTGCATGTTTGCACTGTTTGGCACGTACACCGGGATTGAAGTCGAAGGCTCGCTCGTCAATGTCCGGATTATTGCGATTATGGCGGGAGGCATTTTGTTTGGGCCGTGGGTCGGGATTATTACAGGTATTGTATCGGGTATCCACCGTTATCTGATTGATATCGGGGGAGTGACCTCAATTCCGTGTCTAATTACGAGTATTCTGGCAGGTGTGGTATCGGGATATATCGGGCGCCGAGTCGACCGTTCCAAGAGATGGCTGGTCGGCATTGCCGCCGGGATGATCTGCGAAACATTGACGATGCTGCTCATTCTGGTGATGGCACAACCGTATGAGCTTGGTTTGGACATCGTCTCTAAAATAGGTCTACCCATGATTATCGGACAAGTCAGCGTCGGTCTGATCGTTCTGCTGATTCAGAGTGTCGAGGGGGAAAAGGAAAATATCGCGGCCAGACAGGCCAAGCTGGCGCTAGATATTGCCAACAAGACGCTGCCTTATTTTCGCTCCATTAATGCCGAATCGCTACATACCATTTGTTCGATCATTAAGGAGGATATTAAGGCAGACGCGGTGGCGATTACGGATACCAGAGATGTACTGGCCTACGTTGGTTTTGGCGAGGAACGTTATCATATCGGCGACGAGATCATTAGCGATGTGACCAAATCGACGATCCGCAGCGGTAAAATCACGATTCGCAACCATATTGCTGACGATAAAACACCCCAAATCCAGTCTCTGCTCATTATCCCGCTGGAGGAACGGGGTGAGGTGACCGGAACCCTGAAAATTTACTACCGCAAAGCTTATAAAATCACGTATCCGTTGCAAACGATGGCGATTGGCTTGTCCCAAATTATTTCCACATTAATGGAAGTATCGCGGGTGGAGCAAATTAAGGAAGCGGCGAATAAAGCCGAGCTGAAGGCGCTCCAGACTAAAATTAATCCGCATTTTCTGTTCAACGCACTGAACGCCATTGCCTCCACGACGCGCACCAAGCCGGATAAGGCACGAGAGCTGATCATTAATTTGTCGGGATATCTGCGTTATAATTTGGAGCTGAATGATGATTTGATCGAAATTCATAAGGAACTTCAGCAGGTGTCTGATTACGTGGAAATTGAAAAAGCCCGCTTCGGGAAGCGGCTTCAGGTGGAGTATGTGATGGACGAGGTGTCCGTGCGCATTCCAAGCCTTATTATTCAGCCGCTGGTTGAGAATGCGATTAATCATGGAATTCTCAAGAAAAAGGGACCGGGTACAGTGACCATTTCCGTAAAGGATCGGGGAGAAAAGGTGCGGATTTCTGTGGCAGATACAGGAGTAGGCATACGGGATGATGTCGTAGATAACCTGTATCATGATCGGGTTCCGGCCAAACAGATAGGCTTGTATAATGTGCATAGACGACTCAAGCTCATGTATGGCGAAGGGGTTATTATTCTCAAGCATGAGCCAGGCACCGAAGTTTATTTTGACATACCAAAGGAGCAATCATGAAGGCCATCATTGTAGAAGACGAAATTCCGGCGCGTGAAGAGCTGGAGTATCTTATTCAGACCCACAGTCATATTGAAGTGACGAACAGCTTTGAGGACGGGCTGGACGTGTTCCGTTTTTTGCAGGACCATGAGACGGACGCTATTTTTCTCGATATTAACATTCCTTCGCTGGACGGGATGCTGCTGGCGCAGAACATTAGCAAATTTGCCAAAAAGCCTTATATTATTTTTACGACCGCCTACAAAGAGCATGCTGCGCAGGCTTTCGAACTGGAGGCATTTGATTACATTCTCAAGCCGTATGATGAAAAACGGATCGCCGCCATGCTGCGCAAGCTGGAAAATGCTTATGAGCAGCGGAACGTTCAGGTACAGGAGAATGCCCAGCCTGCGCAGCCCCGACCTGCTGAAACCAGCATCGTTAGCGCCCCGGGCCGTATCAATCTGCTGAAAAACGACAAAATCATCGTAACGGATGCCAACGATATTTATTATGCGTGCGCACAGGAAAAGGTCACCCGTGTCTTTACAAGACATGAGGAATATACGATGCCGATGAGCATCTCGGAATTTCATGCCCGACTGCCGCAGCAGGACTTTTTCCGCTGTCACCGATCCTACACGGTAAATCTGTCACAGATCCGTGAAATTGTACCCTGGTTCAATCATACGTATCTCCTGCGCTTGCGGGGTCTGGACGCGGAGATCCCGGTAAGCCGCAGCAAGGCCAAGGAATTCCGGCAAATTATGCGGCTATAAAGGCATTTCATTCCGCTATAGGTGCATTTCATTCCTCAAACGATTTCTGGCATACATGCAACGTTATAATGATCCATGTAGAGAGAATCCTTACAGACTTGCTTCTCCCAAGGCGCAAAGCGTACTGGATTCCCGGTTATCATGATAACAAATTGAAGCTGTAGAGCCGGAATGAAAAGAGGAGAGTTATATGAAAACAAACAGCGGAAACCGCCTGCTGGTCGTGCTTGGAACGATTATTGTCCAAATGGGTTTAGGAACGATTTACACATGGAGTTTATTCAATCAACCGCTGGTGGACCGCTTTGGCTGGAATCTCAGCTCGGTCGCCATTACATTTTCGATTACCAGCTTTGCGCTGGCGTTTGCTACGTTATTCGCAGGCAAGCTACAGGATAAATGGGGACTACGTCGTCTAATTTTGTGTGCGGGCATCGTGCTGGGCGCTGGACTTATGCTTAGCTCACAGGTAACCTCCCTGTCCCTGTTGTACATTTTGGCGGGGATTGTTGTAGGCTTTGCGGATGGTACGGCTTATATTACATCACTGTCTAATCTGATCAAATGGTTCCCCGAGAGAAAAGGACTCATTTCCGGTATTTCGGTTGGGGCATACGGAACAGGCAGTCTTATATTTAAGTATATCAATGGTTCGTTAATTCAGTCCGTTGGCGTATCGCAGGCGTTTCTGTATTGGGGAATGATCGTGCTGATCATGATTGTAGGTGGTTCCTTCCTGGTACGGGAAGCAGCAGTCGCGAACAAGCCTTCGGTACAAAATGGAATTGTGCAGCGTGATTACACTGTAAAAGAAATGCTGCGCACCAAGCAGGCTTATCTGTTATTCGTCATGTTCTTCACAGCTTGTATGAGTGGCTTGTATCTGATTGGAGTTGTAAAGGATATCGGCGTACGGATGGCAGGACTGGATGTAGCTACAGCCGCTAATGCGGTTGCTATGGTCGCTATTTTCAACACGGCGGGTCGGATCATATTAGGTGCGCTGTCGGATAAAGTCGGTCGTCTGAAAGTGGTAGCGGGTGCGCTGCTAACAACAGCGGTCGCAGTTGCAGTGCTGAGTTTGGTGCCGCTGAATTACGGTTTGTTCTTTGCCTGTGTAGCAGGGATTGCCTTCTGCTTCGGTGGTAATATTACAGTCTTTCCTGCCATCGTAGCTGATTTCTTCGGTCTGAAAAATCAAAGCAAAAACTACGGTATCGTGTATCAGGGCTTTGGCCTTGGTGCGCTGGCGGGTTCCTTTATCGCAGCCTTGCTCGGCGGCTTCATCCCGACCTTTACCACGATTGCTGTGCTGTGTGTCGTATCGTTCCTGATTGCGCTTACCATCCGAACTCCGGATCAAGGCAATCTGCGCAGCCAACGAAAGCAAAATACCAACAGCATGCGCAGCATGAAGCCTGAAACGAAGCTGGGCTAAAAGGAATTAGGAACTAAGTACCAGATGAATCCCAAAAGACCTGTCATCATTTCTCTGAGGGAGATTATGGCAGGTTATTTGTTTTTCCATTATTCGATTATACGGTATAATAAAAAGATATGTGATAAGCCGATATATACAAAAGACATAAGCTAAGAACCTGACAGGAGGACGAGTCATGATCGTGGATACAAGCGGGAATTTGCTTGCCCGCAATACGAAGCTGCGAAATACATATCAAATTCGAAGCGCCTTGTCCCGCAGTGAGCTAGCCATCGTGTATACGGCAAGGCTGTTGGATAATCGAGAAAAGGTCATTGTTAAGGAGTTTTTTCCGAATGCGCTTGCTTTGCGGGGATCGGATCGAAAAACAGTGACCTGTAGTGCATCTATGCAATTCAAATACGTGGAGTTTATGCATTATTTTTTGCGTGAAGGGCAAATGCTCAAGGAATTAAGCCATCCGGGTATTGTCGGTTATATAGATCACTTTGAAGAAAATGGAACCGCTTATCTGGTCATGGAATATTGTGCCGGCAAGACGCTGGACAGGGTGTTGAAGGAAGAGGATGCTCCAACATGCGAGCCTGCTTTTTTGTATCATGCGCTGCTGCCTTTAATTGACGCCATGGAATACATTCATGATAAAGGCATTATTCATCGGGATATTAAACCAGGCAACATTATGATCGGTGAGAATGGCAACGTCAAGCTGCTTGATTTCGGATCGGCTGTGCATTTTGAAGGCAAAGAGCATCCGATCTTCACCACGGCGGGCTACTCTCCACTGGAGTTCTACTCTAACCGCTCGCAGCAAGGACCCGTGTCGGATATCTACAGTTTAGCCGCCACGCTGTATTATTGCCAAAAAGGATCACCTCCACCGGATGTGCCGGGCAGATTGTTTGCAGATCAGGCTGACCGGATTCAGATCGAAAATGCAGGTCTTTCCCTGCTGCCGTACGTGATTCGGCGTGGTCTGGAGGTACGGGCCAACAAGCGTTGCCGCTCGCTCAGATGGTTTAAAGCCGCATTGCGTGCGGAATATTGGATAAAAAAAGGGAAGCGCCCCACTCTTACGGTTCGTTAATCGTAAGAGACGGCGCTTCCCTTTTTTGTTTCCGACGGACGTTATCCATTATCCTGTTGGAGCTTGAATATGATCGGTGTACACGGAGGTATTGGGCTTGATCGCCTTGTACCGCAGCTCGATTTCAGTAACACCGTCCTCGAACGTAATGTAGAGCTTGTCGCTGTACTCCATCACGGCCTTTTTATTGCGAGCAATTTTGACTTTCCCGTGCTGCAAGGCACAGCGTGTATCATGCTTGACTACAAGCGTCCCTTTTTTACCCGCGGAAAAGACAATCCGCTCCGCTTCGGGCAGAGGTTCGTGAACGTCAAGCGTACGGAATAACTCCTGCAAGCTGACCTTCCGGCCCGGAAAGGAGGTGAGCGGCCATGATTTTACCGGAATTTCCTGTCCACTTGCCGTCGCGAGGAAATATCCTTCGATTCTTCCTGCAAACTGCGGCTTTGGCCGCAAGAACCAGTACAGAAGTGCCGCCACTACGATACTGACAGCTACCGTCCATTTGATGGCTGTATATCGGGACTTTACGGAAACGGTCAGCGTAGCGCTGCTGGATGCTCCTTCCGAATCGGTAGCGGTAATTTTCAGCTCGGAGTCGCCCGTGTGAAGCCCGGATAACAGCAGATCTGTGCCGTTAATCTCAGCATTCGCCGCATCCCCGGAGGCTCCTGAATCCAGCTTATAGGTGAGCTTGTCATGATTCGGATCAGCAAAGAATTCGCTTAAACTCCGACGGGCATCCCCGTCTTCCTTCACCAGACGAATCGTCAGGTCTTTTAAAGCCTGCGGTGCAGCATTCGCCGTATGGACGGTATGAACTGCTCCCTTGCGATACCATTGCGGGCTGTCCAAAGATAGCTGCCAGGTATAATCCCCCGTTAGAGGGAACGCGTATTCGGCCTGGAAAAATCCTGACTTGTAAGTCATAGGTACCTTTTTGCTTGTACCGCCCTTTACGGGTGTAACGATGATATGGGCTTGAAGCGATTTATATACGGCTTCGTCTGTAAGCCTTTGACCATCCGGCAGCAACAACTGAGCCTTGAACGGTATGGCTTGTCCTTTAAGCAGCTGCACGGGTTTGTTACCAGTGGCTTGTGTTTCCTTATTTCCTGTCATGGTGGCCTCGGCTTCCAGTCGATAGCTGCCAAGCAAATTGATTTTGACCAAATCTCCGCGAATACCCCTCAGCTTCAGCTTTACCTTCCCTGCCTGTGGATGCTCAATCTTTAAAATTGCATATCGACTCGATTTGTACCTGCGGACATTTTCTGAATTGGAATAGAGCTGTGTTTCCTGAAGAGGATGCTCCGACAAAAGCACCAGATTGGCTTCTTCCATACTGGAGTCCGGTATATCCACGGTTAATTCCTGCATTTCGCCAGTGGTTGTAATGGCCGCGATTGGAACGAGCTTGGAACGAATCTGGCTGGCGAAAATACGGTTTAATATTTCTGGCAGATCCTCGGCGCTGCTCGTTATAAAAGAAGCTCCCCCCGTTTGCGAAGCGATTCGCTCCAGTTCTTGTCGGTTCACCGTCCCGTCATGATTGAGACCAATCGTATACACCGGGTATCCTTTGGTCTGGGCAGATTTAATGACGGAGGATACGTCATTACTTGAGTCTCCTTTGGAGCGGGGACCGGAAGAGGCTCCAAAATCAGTCTCTCCATCGGATAACAGGATCATAAAAGGCTGACGTCCTTTAGAAGTCCCTGCGACAAGCAGTTCCGAGCCTTTACGCAATCCAAGTCCCAAATCTGTATAACCGGAACGGTTCAGCGTTCTGATTTCCTGCTGAATTTGGGATTTCTGCGCTGCTACTGCAATAGAAGTCAGCGACTTCGAGGCGACTACATGATGGTTGTAAGCGACGAATCCGACGCGTGTACGGTCTGCATCACTCAAATCCATAAACATATTGATAACTTCGGCTGCAATGCCTTCAGGATCGGTATCCCTCATGGAGTAGCTGGTATCCAATACAAAAACGGCATCATAACCCTCGACCGGAACAGCTCCCAAAGATGCGGCATTGGCCTGATTTACAGTCCAAATGACCCCATTTGAGCCAATTTGAAAAAATAGTACTAAAGTCATGAAAACAATGATTCCTAATTTCCTCATTCTGAACATAAGCCCCTCCATCGACGAGGCCAATGCGGGCGAGCCAACTCTCCTAATCCTTGGTATATAAGGGATAAAGGATAAAAACAGACTGTTAACCCTCACATTAGCCATGAATTTGATACTTTTACGCTTATCAGAAATATCCAATGGATTTCTATCGGCAATTGGGTTCCATTTGTGAATAATTCCCTGAATAAACAGGTCTAACATATCATAAAAATTACGTATTCACGCATGAAATGAGTCGAATTGCCCTATTTCAATCTGGGGCTACAGAAATTGACAAAACTAACGGGTACTTTGTATGATAACTCTCGTATCAACGGCAAAAACTGGGATAACAGTAGGATCACGGAATAGAAGAATCTCAATTTTCCTTGTTATCTGAACAACATATCTCCGTTTGTTAATTTTGTAATTAAAAGTTAAATGAACGCTTCGGACTAATTTTCGAGGTTACATGCCTGTACTGCATATGCAGTATGAGCCGAATCCTTTGGCCAATTTGAATGTTATGTAGGGGGGAGGAGGCAAAAGAACTAAGCGTGGAAATCCGATTGCTCTAAATTGGACATCCTGTGTCCGTGTATGGGGCTTTCGACGTATATTCATACTTTAATTCGTTTGCCGACAGTGATGGAAATCATTTATCAAACAAACCGAACAATGCTTTTTGAAGAAATCAACCCGGAAAAGCTGGACCTGATCACAATTGTAGGTGATGTGAAGGGTATTGACAGCTTGAGTGATGAGAAAATCAAGGAAATTAACGAGCATCTTCTGGTGCGCAACTTCGACGAATTTTTGGATAAATTTTCACCGACCGTGTACTCATTTTTTAACGCTGCTAATCAAAAAGTGGTCTACACTCTCAAAAAGCCAGAGGGTATTGATGAGGACAGTATTTCTGAGATTCGTGTGAATCAAAGTAATGATTTTCTGAAAATGTTGTTTACACTCATTGATACCAAGCGCAGTCAAGGAATCACAAATGTGGATTTCAAGTTTGAAAATCTGCTGGATATGATTTCTCCGAAAAAGGTTATGGACGATATTCGTCAAGTCCGCAAAGAAATTCACTATATGTACGGTGAATACGACAAGCTGGATGACGGCGATCCGAAGAAACTCGACATGGGCGACAAGCTGAATGGCATGTTCGAGGAAGCGAGTCAGAACTACAACAATGTTATGGCAATGCTGCCACTGGCGATTGAAGATATCAAAACCCGCCTTTTACTCGGTGGCGCCCAGGAGGAAAACTCCGGTGAGCTGATCCAGGTGGGTATGCTTTCTATTGGGGAAAGCGGCGAGCTGAAAATTATTGAAGCACCGAAGAGTGACAGCACCGAACTGATGCTACTGGACGAGAACAGCACGGGCGATCTGTCACAGGTGTTCGAGGAAGATTACAACTCGATTACGGATACGCCTTCCGACTATGTGAAGGATTTGGTGGTACGCACGTTTGTGCCGCTGCCAGCTGTTCAGACTAAGGTCGATACAGCGGTTGAAGTTCAGAACTACAACACGTATCTGGAGTTCTATAAAAATGCCAAGGATGATTTCGTAAAGGCGGTTAAGCCGCTTGTGGAAAAAATCCTCGGCGTCAAAATGTTCTTTGATCAATATGCAACGAAGAGCAAAGGTATGTTGCCAACCATGCTGGTGGCCAATAACAAGCTGGACATGCTGGTGAAAAGCAGCAATATCCCGCGTCTGGAAACGTATCTGAACACCGTGAATGCCAAAAATGAATTCAGCGACACGATCTGGTTCGGTATCGTTCCATCCGTCGAGCTGGAAGCAGCCGGTAAGGTGAAGGTTTCACGTGAACGCTTTAAGGGCAACGAGAAGGTCGTTAAGCAGGGCGGAAATTCGATGGAATCGCTCTCGATGCTGCTGCAAGTCGTGAAGGATTACAAAATTCAAATGTTCTTTAATTTTGAATCCGGTGAAGAAACGACTTTCAACAGTATGGCGACAGCAGGCATCGACAAATATGTCGACAAGTGCGCCAGTCTCGTTCGCAGAGAATACAGCGAATTTGCGATTCCTTGCGTACCGAACTTCACGATTATTCCGAAGGATAAATCGGGTGTCATTATCGACAGCAAAATGCTACAGACCGAAAGCGGTGTGCAGCTCTCCAAGGAGAAAGAGGATATTCTCAAGCTGTGGATCGAAGGGGTTTATGTGGGTGCAGCCTACGTTGCCGCTGGTTTGGTCGCTTCTTATCAGTGTCCTGAGTACCTGCGTGAGACGTTCAAAACGGTCAACAAAAATTTCCCTGGCGTACGCTTCGACATCGAAGCGGGAGACAACAGTCTGCGCACAGTGACGACGATGGCCAAGGAAATCACCGGGTTCACCAACACAATCAAGGATGCCATCAACCGTAAAAACTTCGGCTTTGTGTTCTCATCCGAGAATGCTCAGATCCAGGATAAGGATATCCGCCGGATTACTGTTTACAAGGCGAGAAGCATGGCGATGTCCGAGGACGGCTTTGACTCCATCTACAAAACGCTGGTCAGCACATATATTGAACGTATTTTGCGCTACCAGACAGGAGACTTCAAGCACGAAAATATCATCCGCTTCTTCAGTAACAATCCGAGCAGCCAAAAGAGCAAATGGCTGGGCAGCAGAGGATCTGTGAACTCGATCATTCAGGATGGAGACGATATGAGCTTCATTATTGATGAGAAAAGCAATATGTGCCATATCGATCTGGTCTTCAATGGCAATGTGAAGAACCTGGAAGTCATGATTACTAAAGGAACCAGCTCGGTCAAATCATGATCCGAGCGCTACGAAAGATGTTAGAGGCGTTTCTATCCAGAACCGCCTTTATACATAAATTGCGGAGAAGCCCTGCTTCTCCCGCCATCATATTACCTAATTTCAAGGAGGCAACACACATGGGATTCAGATTGAAAGTTGAAGGGCAAGAAACAATCGAGCTGGGCTTGGATAACATCCAAACGGTTATTTATGACACCGATACACCGGACGACTCCAATGCACGCTCCACTGACGTAGGCTCTACGCTGCGCATCAGCGGTAAAATTATCACAGCTGTAGACGGCGACAGCGCGGATGACACGCTGAAACTGGCTTTGTGGTCCCTGGTTCCTGCTGAAAAAGCAGACAGCTACCGTAAAGTAACACTGGAAGTTATCGCAGCTGATCAAGTTGTGCGCAAAATCTACTTCCCGAATGCATTCGTTGTAGACTACAACGAGCACTTTGGCGACACAGAAGGTGTAGGTGCATTTACACTCTTCATCAAACAAAAGAAAGACAAAACCGAGCTGGCTACGATCGACGGCGGATATCCGGTTTAAGCTTGACGTCCTGACGTTAAGCGCAGCTTGAACACACACTCACTCCACGTGCAAGCGTAGGGTGGATCAATATTAAGAGGCCCCCGGGTCTCTTAATATTTGTTTTTTTCGGAGAGGGGAACATCACACAATGACCAACTATTATGAGCTGCTCGGTGTCAGCCGGGATGCTTCGGAGACAGATATTAAGCAGGCTTACCGCAAACTGGCCAAAAAGTATCATCCGGATACCAACCAGGGAAGCGAGGAGGCAACGCGCAAGTTCAAGCTGATTCACGAGGCTTACAATACCTTGCGTGACGAAGCATTGCGGCAGGCATACGATGCCGAGCTCATCCGAAAAGCAGAGGGAGCTGGCGGACCGCAGCCAGAGAGAGGAAGAGGGACGGCATCTGGCGGTGTGCGCCCCGCAGCCAAAGGATTTAATCCGGCTGATATAGGTACGGATTTTGAACAATTTTTCGGTTTTCATCCGAAAACGAAGGAAGGATCACCAGGGAAAAAGACGAAAAAATCCGGTGATCCGACGGATACCTCAGCGATGTTTAACCAGTTTTTTGGTATTCGTAAAAAGTGATGATTTCAGGATAGAAACGGGGGAAGCAAGCAGTGAAAACGGCGCAGAACAGATGGGTTTTCATCATAGATGTTGCCATGTTCGGGCTGATGCTGGCGATCGCCTTTTATATGTTTAGTCGTACAGGCTACAGCGGTTTGAAAACCGTGGTCGTGGTAGGTATCGGAATCGGCGTGCTTGTATACATACTGCGTAATCTGGTGTCAGTTGAACGTGTGGCGAAGCCAAAGACACAGCGCAATCGGATTGCCAAGCTGATACTGATGGATGAAGAGGGCGAATCCATTAAAGAATGGTATATCGAAGGCGAAACGTCGCTCCTGATCGGAAAAACAACGGCTCGTTCCGAGGCGGATATTGATTTGGCAGGTACAGATTATGCATCTCTTGTAAGCGTGGAGCATGCGGTGCTCAACCGGGTGAACAGCGACTGGTTTGTGGAGGATGTGGATTCTGGTAACGGTACCGGGCTACGTCCTGCGAACGAAAGTGTAACCAAGAAGCTGGAAAGCGGTGAGCCGTATCGGATTTACACAGGTGATTTATTATATATCGCCAATACGAGACTGCTCGTTAAATAGCTGAAAAAGACAATCATGACAATGGGGGAAGGAACCGATTATGAGTTTGACAAGATGCCCGAACGGACACATGTTCAGTACACGAAAGCACGGAAATACGTGTCCTTACTGTAATACGGTGGTAAATGTAGCCGCACCCAAAAATGTTGAACCAACGGCAAAAACTAACGGTGTGGGAGACGATGACAGAACGATGCCGTATTTGGGCGAAACCACGGGGATTCACCCGGTAACCGGATGGCTGGTATGCATCGAAGGAGCGCAGGTGGGTCAGGACTATCGGATTATGGCCGAGAAAAACTTTATTGGACGCGCCGAGGAAATGCATGTCCGTATTATTGGGGACAACACAATTTCCCGCAGAAATCATGCGGTCATTGTGTATGATCCGAAGAAGCGTAATTTCTATTTGCTGCCAGGGGACTCGTCAGGCTTGGCGTACCACAATAACGAGGCGGTATATTCACCAGCAGAGCTGGCTGCTTATGACGTGATTCAGCTGGGACATAGCAAATTTATCTTTATCCCGCTGTGCGGTGCCCATTTTGAGTGGGACAACGAAAACTAGGACGGAAGTGGGCATGGTGCAGGGAGGTAACGAAATGCAGCCTTATTTTGTTGTATGCGGAGCTGCGGTGCTATTCGCTGTTCTTCTCATGATCCGCATGCGGCTGACGCGAAGTCCCGGCAGCCGTACCGTGAGTGGAATTGAGATCGGAAATGGTCAAACGATCGGGAGCCGAAGCGAGCAGGATGATTATTTTGCAAGTATGACGACATCTGTCGGTACGCTGGCGGTTGTCGCAGATGGCATCAGCGGACTGGCTAATGGGCGCATGTCCAGTACGTTAGCGGTGACAACCTTTACGAAGGCGTTCGCCAAACTGGAGGATGCGTCGAACCTGAACGGTTATTTTGCAGAAGCGGCAACTCAGAGCAATCGCGGTATTTTGCAAAATTTGAATGGGCAGGGTGGAGGAACGACGCTGGCGGCGGTCATTATTTGTGGCTATCAGTTGTATTACGGAGCGGTGGGCGATAGCCTGATTACGATTTACCGCAATGGTCATTTTCAAAATGTTAATTCCAAGCATACGGCGGAAACCTTGCTGGAGGAACGCGTGCTGGCTGGGCAAATGACCTCGGAAGAGGCCAAAACGAGTCCGGTTCGCAATCAATTGGTTAATTATTTGGGCTACGAGGGCTTTGAGAGCATGGAGCTTGGTGCGGCGCCGATTCGCCTATACGCAGGCGATCATGTGCTGTTGTGCAGCGATGGCATTCAGGAGGCACTGACGGAGATTGAGCTGGAAGAGATCATGCGCAAGGGTGAAGCACCGCAGGAAATGGCGGAAGCGATGATTGATATGATTAATGATAAAGGCTTTAAAAGTCAGGATAATGCGACAGTGGTTATGTTGGCGATAGGATGAAACCAGAAAGACGGGGGTAGCGATGCGCAAGGACAACAGCGATTTTAGTACCGGCTTTGTGTCGGAAGCGGGCTCTTACATAGACAACCGGGACTATTTTGCATTCATGGAGACGGACGACATGGCCTGTTATGTCCTCGCAGACGGTCTGGATTCGGATCAGGAGCTGCGCAGCGCGGAAATGGTTGTCAAAACGGTGCTGGAGAACTTCATGGAGAAGCCTTCCATGTCCAAGCGGCGCCTAATGAGAGACCTGCGTGAAGCGCAGGACTGGCTGCAATTCGAAAGCCGCCGTGTACGGCTCAAGGCCAGTCTGCTCATGGTGGTGACCAACTACAACAAAATGGTATATGTTTCGTGCGGTAATGTGAGACTGTATCATTTTCGCAATGGACGGCTTAATTTTCGCAGTAAGGATCATAGCTTGGCTCAGTCATTGGCGGATGACGGACGTATTCCCGACGAAGCGACCAGCACGCATGAGGAACGGGGCAATCTGCTGGAATACCTGGGAAATCCGAATGGGGTTCATGCTCATTATGCCAAAAAGACGCAGCTTGCAGATGGAGATGTCATGCTGCTTGCCACATCCGGGATGTGGGAAGATGTTGAGCTGGCGGAAATGTTGGGTGCGCTGGAGGAAGCAAAGGACTCGGTTATGCTGACGGATACGCTGGAAGAGGTTCTGTTGAGCAAGCAGCGCCGGGCGGTGAACAATTATACGGCTGCCGCCATTTATGTGAACAAGATTTTTCAGGAAAAGCCTAAGAACCGCCGCAAGCTGATCAAACGGATTTTGATTGCGTTGCTCGCCTTTGTGATCGTAGGCGGAGGAGCGTGGATTACCCTGGCCCGTATGGCTGCGAACAAGGCTGCTGCGCTGGAAACGATGGTCGAATCGGCTCAGGCCGCGGATGATTACGCCAGGGCAGGAGATTATGCGAAGGCACTCAAGTCCTACAGTGAAGCGAAAAACGCGGCAGTTAAAATTAACGATAAGATTCACAAGCGACTGTATACGGCAGAGCAGAAAGTATCTCAACTTATGGTTGACGGAGACGGATATGTGGAAAAAGCAGACTTTACCAAAGCCGAAGCGAGCTATGATAAAGCGCGGAAGAGTGCCGGTCTGTACCCGCCGTTTAATGTGAAGGATATTGAGAAAAAAATCGACCAACTCGACACCTATGCCGAGACAGCCAGCTGGATGAGGGACGGAGATTTGAAATTTCAGGGCGGAGATTACGCGAGTGCACTCAAGCTATATACGAAGGCGAATAAAGCTGCCATGGAATCCGGTTATACATCTGCGCAAAAAGAGCTGGAGAAAAAGATTACCGAGACTAATGATAAAATGACGGCCATCCAGCAGCAGCTCAAGGAAATTCAGGCTGGCAAGCTACAGGCCAGAGGGGATCGGCTGATGAAGGACCTGGATTATGAAGGAGCCATTGACGCTTATAGCGGGGCACAGGAGATTTATCAGGAAATCGGCAAGCTGGAAAGTGTGCTGGCACTGGAGCGGAGTATTGCGAAGGCAGAGGAGAAACAGAGTGCGGACCAGCAGAAAAATGGTCAGCTTGCTGCTGGAGCGGGACTATCTGACGGGGCGCTAAACGATACGAGTGCGGGGGACATAACGGACGAAGCTTCGGCTGCCGCGCCCGCTGCTACAGCATCGCAAACCAAGGCTGCGACAGCTACGGGGAATGCTGCGACAACGAGTTCAGGGGGTACAGCGGACGCGAAGAAGAAAGCTTCAGCAGCTACAAAAAACGGCAGCACGAGTGATGGGAATGCCTCTTCGACGAAGGCACCCGCCAGCAAGGAGCAAGGAACTGCTGATTCTGCTTCCAAAGCAGAGGGTGCGTCTGATTCAGGTAGCCAGAATTAGGGGGCTGCGAACGGAAGTTAAGGTTTTCATGCTCAATGAATGCTGGAGCCGGAAAAGGAGTGAGGCGTCGTGAAAGAACTGGTACAGGACCGTTTGAGCAAGATGGAAGATCTGGAGCAGAGACGTTTGCTGAAAAATATGATGGCGGGAGTGTTTATGAACCTCGTCGAATATCAGGAAGAAATGACCCGCCAGTTGGAACGGCGGGTATTTGAGGAAATTGAGAATACGGAAGAGAAGTTTGACGTGTATGTGTCATTGACATCACGTGAGGACTATGATCCGATTCATGAATTTTTATATCCAGTGTTGCCGTCAGATACCAAGGACAAGGTGATGGATATTAGCCGTGTGGCAGAGGTCGTTCGGGAAGGCGGAGCGTTGCCGCTTTTCACCCTTTTTTTGGAGATGGAGACCGAGCAGATCACCGCGCTTGTACGCAGCAAACGGGTTTTCGGGGGAACATTGGTAACGGAAACCGGAAGCTATCCGATTCGTTTTCGTCTGGAGCACAATCGTTCTTATATTTTAGAGATTGAGAAGCTGTATCTGATGTTCATGCAAAATGGCATGCCGTGGAAAACGATTAATCACCCGTACGCTTATAAATTTGTCGATTGTGTACTGGTTGGAGGAGAAGGCGAGCCCGACGCTGATGAGGAAATTCACGAAATTACGATCTCATTGGAGGAATTCGATGGTTTCAAGAAGGTGGATGTTTTTCCACTTTGGAACATTGAACGACTGTCTCTGAAAAACAGTGGTTTCCCAATACCGGCTATAGATCATGTGAACTATGAGCATGTGCTTCCTTTAAGTAAAACAGGGCCCGAGCATGGCTACCTGATTGACGGAGCTGAAGGAGATATTCGGTATATCAAACGCACGGAAGAGGAACTGACAATTGTAACGCCACGTGATAAGTCCGGCGAATGGAATGTGTTGAAGGTTACGAAGCCCGTTCTAACGCGGCTTAGTCGTCAGACCTATCCGGTGTTGTCCAATCGGCGGCAGGACAGCTTTTTGGGCCGCTATGCAGGTAAACAGGCTGTGATCGTCCGGGCCAAAGCGGAAATTACGCGCATTGTACATTCTTTTGAAGCTGCACAGGGATTGGAATTGGAGCGTGTGGACATTTGGGGAGGCACAGGCAGAAATGATGTGAGCAAGCTTTTATCCAAAACTCAGACGTATCCGTTAAATCCGTTTGTCAGTGACAACGTGCGGACCGAAGAAGGCAAGCAGATCATGCGATTGGGGTTCAGACACGCTTCTGCGGATGCTTCGCCAACATTTCCCGCTTATATTTTATCCGACTTGATGAGCTTTCTGGTGTCGGAAGTGCAGATGTATTTCCCGGAATACAAATGTGAAGGAGAATGGCTGTGAATTACGTCTGGGATTTGCTTATGCGCGCGAGGGAACAGGAGTTAGATGTGAATAGCTTCCGGTTTGTACCCGCTGTTAGCTACTCCCCTTATATGGAGCTGAGTCTGACCGAGCTGAATACATCCGAGCTGGAGCAGGTGGTGGAAATCAATCCGTACTACCGCTTTTATTCTATTTTTCGGGACTTGTTTCCGCCGGATGCTGAAGAGTACCTGGAGCTCAGAGAATCGCTGTTCGATATTATGATACATTTTCTGGCAGAGACTGATTTATATCAAGGTATGAATCGGCGGGAGTACCATATCCGGTTTGTTCAGCGTGACATCGAGAACGGCATTTTTGGCCCGAAGGTGAGCGAAAGCTTTGCACAGTTAAACCGTGAGGAGCAGGATGCGATTGCCGAAGGATTGCTGCGTCTGTATGAGACGGGGGAAGCTGTACACTTGTTAAAAGAAACGATGCGCCGCGTTTTCCACCGTTCGATCATTTATACCAATTGTGAGGAAAAGGACGAATTGCTTATCTATATTGGGCAGGAGGAAACGCAGTTGTCACGGATTAAAGCGGATTTAATTCTGGATTTATTTCTTCCGGCGCGTTTTACGATTGAGCTGTATTGGACACGCCATTTCGGTATTTTGGATGCAGACCCGACGATGAAAATAGACGCTATTGCCCTCTATTGAAGGCCAAATGGCTAAGAAAGGACATGTGAACGATGAACGGACCTTATACATACAGGTTGCTTGACCCGCTCACCGATCGAAAAGGCATTCGCTTCACGGCGAAATACACGCGGGCGGAGCTAGAGCAAATGACGACCTTTCAGCTACGTGGGATATGCGATAAGGAGCGGCTGGTCGAGGGCTTTGCTAATCGTCTGGCACATGAGGAGTTGATCCGCGTCATTTTGCGGTTTCGGAGTGCAGAGGAGCACCTGCTCATTACCCGGCCCAATCTTGACGGCTTCGAGCGCATCGAATCAGCACTGCGGCGAAATTGGAATGATCGACGGCAGGAGAGCGGCGGTATCCGGGTTCCCGCCAAAATCACGCTGTATCAGGGTGTTCGTACTGGTCGAATGGACAATTACAGGATTGAATCCGACTTGCCCTGGCTGAATGCGTCTAATGTGCTGCTGGTGAATGCGGTAGGCGACCTGTGCGGTATTTTGAATTTGGTGAAGGACGAGGGTCGGACAGGCGTATATTATCTTTCGCGACATCTCGATGCTGAACTGCGGGAGACGGCCAATCATAATTACAGCCTGTTGTTTCTGCGAAGACAGGAGTCGGAATATTTTTATAACCTCTACTATGGAGATAAGCCGATGCTGCCATTGAAGCTTCAAGGTCAACGTATTCCGGTAGCAGAGCTGATTATTCGTGGTACAGAAACGACAGATGCGGTACTGGCGGTTGATTTTGGTACTTCCAACACAACGGCAGGCGCATATCTGGACAGCTCCTACGTTACTGCCCCGGATGCGGGCATGAGCAGCACGGTACGGCTGAATGCGATCAACTATGTGTCCTTCCCCGGCCCGGAGGGAGCGGAGAGGGATTGGATCGAGGTGTTGCCGACTGCCATTCGTGTTGCGGACTGCTCTAACCCGGAGCATATCGTATATGTATTCGGAGAGGAAGCACTACGTGGAACGGATGTAGCGGGCAGCCGGGCGACGGTACTACGGGGTATTAAGCGCTGGGTCAACGACTATAAGCGAACCGAGGAATTAATGGATTCCGAGGGAAATACGGCGACTGCTTCCCGCAGCGACATTCTGGCGGCTTTTATCCGCTATGTGATTGCCACAGCCGAGCAGCAATTCAAGTGCCGGTTTCGTAACCTTCATTTTTCAGCACCCGTCAAGCTACAGCCTCAGTTTATCGAGATGTTTAGCGATATTTTACCGGATTATCGGATTGAAGCAGAGGATGCACTGGATGAAGGGCTGGCTGTACTGTACAATACACTGGCAGACCAGATGGAACGAGGGACGTTTGCGGATGGTGAGGAATATCAGGCTCTTGTGATTGATTGTGGTGGAGGCACAACGGATTTATCATCCTGCCGATTCCGCATTGAGGATGGACGCATTGCCTATAAGCTTGATATTCACACCACATATGAAAATGGGGACACCAATTTTGGCGGAAACAATCTGACGTATCGGATTATGCAGTTCATGAAAATTGTGTTTGCAGGCTATTATGCTGCGGAAACGCGATTGCCTGATACTGATATCGATGCCTTGATCGGCATTCCTTCCGGGGATTTGTACCGCCATGTGGATGAGTTTGGCGTAGATGCCGTGTACGCCGGACTGGAGGAACGTTATCGAGAGGCAGAGGCCATCTTGCCTACGGCGTTCAAACAGTATGAGCATGCCACACGGGATGAATATCAGCGGGTGCTAAGCAATTTTCATCTGCTGTGGAACGCGGCGGAAAATATGAAAAAGGAATTTTTCTTACGCACAGGTATCCTGCGCAGCCGCTTCGAATCCGAGCAGGTATTTTCCGCCGAAAGTGACCTGAACATTGCCGTGATGGATCGTTGGCTGGTTTCAGTCATCGAAAATGGACGTTTTCGTGATGAATATGGATTGCCAGATGTAGTGTTCAATATCCGTGAAATACAGCAGCTTCTCAAGGCGGATATCTATAATATTGTTCGCAAGTTTCTGGATGATTTTTATCAGGAGGGGCGCTTGCAGGATTATTCGATTATCAAGCTGACCGGGCAGTCTTGCCGAATTGATGTGTTTCGTGAGGCGCTCAAGGAATTTGTACCGGGACGCAGCATTGAGTTCCGTCAGAAGGCGGAAGACCTGAGCCGGGTTCCTGAACTGAAAATGGCCTGTCTGCGCGGAGCTATCCGTTATCTGAACGCCAAAAAAATGGGCACGATTGAGCCTGTCATTACCAATCATATTCCGGCCATTCCGTATACCGTCAGCGCATGGACGCATACGGGGCGCGAGAAGGAACTGATTGCGAGCTTGGAAAGCAACCGCGTGCGCGGCTCTATTTCCAGGCCGTCCCATGCGGCCGAGGTGGAATTTTTCCTAACGGCGAATGGTGGAAAGCTGCGTCAGCGCCATGTGTACCGCAGTCGGTCAGAAGCCTTTGAGCCGATGCCGTATGAGGAAATCGCCGTGCTGTATGGGCGGGATATTCCGCAGGATGATACCGACTCTATTCGCAACGGCGAGACGAAATACTTTGTTTTTGCTGGTGACAGCCGTTGGGGCTTTTACGTGGTGCCGATTACCCGCCGGGATGAATTGCTGCATTTGGGACCCAAGCGCTTTTTTGCCTTCGAAAACGATCTCTCCGAGCTGGATTTTTTTGACGGTACAAAGTAGGACAGACCAACAGAGACAGCACACAGCGCGATACGAAGACACTATGAAGTGCGAAATACCAGGAGACACTGTGGAATTAAAATACAATATATGGAGGATGTAGGATGTTATACGCAGGTTTTTGGAAACGGGTCTTGGCCCATATTATCGACAGTATTATTTTATGGTTCGTATTTATGATTATCGGTTTGATCATGTTTGTGATCCAAGCAGTTGGGGATACGGGGCCTTCAACGGCGGAAGCATCCTTGATCGCAGCTGGCGAGGCACCGATATTTACGGTGAGAATGATTGTACAGATTTTATTTAATTTAGGTGCTGTATGGCTGTATTCTGCCATTATGGAATCGTCCAAATGTAGAGCAACGGTTGGCAAGCTGGCCCTCGGAATCGTCGTGGTAGACGAGCATAACCTGAAGCTGAGCTTTGGCCGTGCCAGCGCACGCTACTGGAGTAAGTTAATTTCCTCCATCATTTTGATGATCGGTTTTATCATGACCGCTTTCACGGCCAAAAAGCAGGCCCTTCACGATCTGATCGCCCATACCTATGTTGTGGATAAACGCGAGCTAAATCATATCCTGCGTGAGCAGGCCGAGCGGGGAGCCGGGATGTAAAGGTAGATAAATAGATCTTAAAATTCTAATGAATCGCAGTTTTCAATCAGGGGGAGCACGATGGATATACGCAGATTTTTAGAAAAGAATTTTCGCCTGTTTACTGGATTACTCGGAGGAAGTAAAGCTCAGCCCACCGATGATGGAGTTACTGTTCCGCCTCCTGCGCCCGGTGTGAATCGGCTGTCTGTTCCCCTGAATAAAGAAGAATTGTGAAAGGAGGGGAACCATGTTAACCCATATCGTTCCGAAGTTTGAGAAAGGCCGTATTCTTAAAACCGAGATGCTGGAAAATCTGCGAGATTATCCTCGCAGTTTTCTGGACATCCGGTATCAGGATTATTCGGATGGCATTATTACCGGAATGAACGTAACTGTAGCTGAGGATAGGCTGATCATCGGTAGAGGCATCGTGAAGCACAAGGACAGGCTATACCTGCTGGAGCAGGAGCAGGAAGTGCCGTATGCGGCCACGGGGCGGCTGTCGGTGTTGAAGCTGCTATTTATGGAAAAAACGAATCGACCGGATTTCACTGTTCATCATGCGGATATCGTGCTGGAGGATGAGGCCGAGATCGGATTGGATGAGCTGGAGCTGGGCAGGTTTAAGCTCAAGGATGGAGCCGTGCTTCGCTCGGACTATCAGGATTTTGCCGACATGGCTACCGAGTTCAATACATGGAGCGATATTCATGCTCCCCTTGCGGGTTTGAAGCATAGTACATTGCGCCCGGAAACGATGCGGTATTTTGCATCCGAGCTGCTTAAAAGTGGCGCAACCGATCCGATGGATTGTATGTTTGCGCTCATGTGCCTGAACCTGGAAGCCGTGGACAGAGAATCTATCCAGCATTATATCGCCAACCGAAGCGGTACGGAGTACAGGGAATATTCCCATGTGCAGCTTCACAGGCAGTTAGTTCTTATTCTGGAAGGAGCTGGACGGGGGAAGCGCACAGCAGGTCGCTGGCAAGGCGGCGGAGCCGGAAGGATGATTGTGGATTAGTCTCAAAATTCGACAAGCCTCAATATGGAAGTAGGGTGCTTTAACGTATTCATTTAAAATAAAAATTTACATATGTCCAAAAGTAAGAACAAAGTCACTGGGACTATTAGACACTCGTTTGATGAATTGAAACTTCCTTTAAACGACCGTATCCTTTTGATATGTAATTCCGTCTACCTCAATGAAACACTCAAACTCAAATGGACTGAACAAAGGGGGGCCCCAAATATGGCCTTTGTGATATCCGAACGGATGAAAAATGAATCTTCCCACTTGATGGGAAATGAACCATTCCAAAAAGTACTTCCAGCGTTGTATCGCTACTGTCTTTCGTTGACAGGCTCCACATGGGATGCGGAGGATTTGGCGCAGGCAACTTTTTTGCATATGCTGCAATCTGAGAAAAAACTGCATGAGCTGGAAAATGGCGAGGCTTATTTAATCCGTTCCGCGCGGAATCGTTGGATTGATGATATTCGCAGGCAAAATGCTCAAAAGCGCCTGCCTACGGATGGTGAAGGAGATTATACCCGAAAGTATGATGAGCCTTCTCATTGTTATGAAGAAAATTACACACCAGATTTGGAACTGGCGCTTCAATATTTAATAACACATGTATCAACATGGCAGCGGACCATCTTGGTGCTGCGGGATGTATGGGGATATACGGCGTCAGAAACGGCAGAGATGCTGAATACGACGGAAGGTGCGGTAAAAGCGGCCTTAGGCCGGGCCCGCGCTTTGCTTGCCCAGAAGCACAAAGAGGGAAATGGGCTGGAGTCTGTAGCCCTACCTGAGCAAGAAGAGGAGCGGGAATGGCTTAAGGCTTATTTGGCGGCCTTTCGTGCAGGAGACGCACAACGCTGGATTGCGCTTGGCTTGAACGATATGGCTGAGCCAATAGCGATTGCCGGATCTGTGCTGTATCAGAGCTTTTATTCTTCCGGCGCTCAAATAAACTCTAATCCTTCCCATGACATGCAGGCTAGGATGGCCGCTTAACAAGAGGGGAGTTTTGGCTAATGAGCACCATTCCTTATGTCATTGAGCAAACGAGTCGCGGAGAGCGAAGCTATGATATTTATTCCCGGCTATTAAAGGATCGCATCATTATGGTATCTGGCGAGATTGAGGATCGTATGGCAAATGTCATTGTAGCGCAGCTGCTGCATCTTACGGCCGAGGACTCCAAAAAGGACATACAGATGTATATTAACAGTCCGGGCGGGTCCATTTCAGCGGGGTTTGCCATTTATGATACGATGCAATTTGTGAAAAATGATATATCTACCATATGCACAGGCATGGCAGCGAGCTTTGGTACGATTTTGCTGACCGGAGGCACGAAGGGCAAGCGGATGGCGCTGCCCAACAGTGAGATTATGATTCACCAGCCGTTAGGCGGAGCCAAGGGCCAAGCTTCGGATGTACTGATCTATGCCGAGCGTCTGATCAAGAGCCGGAAACAATTGAACCGTATTTTGGCAGATCACACCGGGCAACCGCTGGAGCGTGTGGAAAAAGATACCGATAGAGACCACTTCCTTACGGCTGAGGAAGCGGTAGCATATGGCTTGGTAGATCAAATCGTAACTCGGGTCTAGCCTTTATTGAAAATGTTATGTAGTCCCTCGCTAATTCTGAAAAAAGTTCAAGGTTTGTTCATTGCAATTTCAAAACAATAGGTTTATAATTTCAAACGGATTCAAAGGGGGGTTATCCCTTAATCCATGGGAATTCATCCTATCTGAGCTTGCGTGTGCATGCTCAAATAAGAATTAAGCGAGGGATTTACAATGAAAACCTGCTGCACCATCCAGGTAGACGAAGACAGTTTAGTTATTGATTTGCCGGAAGAAGGAACTACACTGGACTCCCTGCTCGGTGATATTGAGAGCTGTGGTGGAAGTGAAGAGCCTTGGCTGCAACTGATCGACAAGGTAATGGGCAACTCATCTGAGACTATACTGACAGGTCAAGTGACGGATGGCGGCGATACGAAGGAAGATCAGACGATCAAAAAACCTCAGGCAGCCGCTCAGGGGTAATAGGCAGACCATACGTTAATACGATATGTTTAACACAATCCGATCCACATACATGATCATGATAAGACTGCTATACCGGGCCGAAGGGCATGGGGGAGCAGTCTTTTTTTTAGGCTTTTTAGAAGGTTTAAGAACCTTTTTCATAGTGGCAAAATTCGTCAAATTTCGCAATTTTCAGGTGGGTCTTTTGTCCCGAAACCGTGACTTACTGTTCATTTTCCACCATAAAGTCGAAATGTAACATAGAACTAACTATAATAGTAGTAACATCCATATACAGGTAAGTGACACCTAATGTTGGACCTGATCCTCTTGCTGTACAAAGGAGGGGAGAAAAAAGGCGGAGAACAACGTACTGATAAGCTTATCCACTTTATAAAAAGGAAGGAATGTGTCAATGATGAAAAGGCAATGGGTCCTGTCAAGGATCGCAAAAAGAGTAGCGGTGATGTTAACTGCGGTGTTACTGTTGACGTTAACGAACGGATTTAACTGGAATGCGCAGACGGCAGAGGCTGCCGGTACAACTCCTGTGGAGCGTTACGGGCAACTTTCAGTGAAGAACGGCAAACTGGTGGATAAAAACGGGCAGCCTGTACAGCTCAAAGGGATTAGCTCTCATGGTGTCCAATGGTTTGGAGATTTGGTGAATGAGGATTCCATGAAGTGGCTGCGGGACGACTGGGGAATTTCCTTGTTCCGGGTTGCGTTGTACACCGAGGAGGACGGTTATATTGCCAATCCTTCATTAAAAAATAAAGTGAAGGAAGCGATTGAGGCAGCACAGAAGCTGGGATTATACGTTATTATTGACTGGCACATTCTCGCGGATGGTGATCCGAACATTCATAAAAATGAAGCCAAGGCTTTCTTTAATGAATTTGCAACTCAGTACGGGAATTTGCCAAACGTGATCTACGAGCTTGCCAACGAACCGAACGGGAACGTGAACTGGAACAACCAAATTCGTCCTTATGCGTTGGAGGTATCCCAGGTCATTAGGGCCAAGGACCCGGACAATATTATTATTGCGGGTACAGGCACGTGGAGCCAGGATGTACACGATGCAGCAGATAACCCACTTCCAGACAAAAATACGCTGTACACCGTGCATTTCTATGCGGGTACGCACGGACAATACCTGCGGGATCGCGTCGATTACGCGCTGAACAAGGGCGTGGGCATATTTGCTACGGAATGGGGAACCAGTGATGCTTCGGGTAACGGGGGGCCGTTCCTGAATGAGTCTAAGGTATGGACAGATTTCCTGGCTAGTCGTGGAATCAGTTGGGCAAACTGGTCGTTGGCTGATAAAAATGAAACCTCTGCTGCGCTTTTACCTGGCGCTAACCGTAAAGGGGGATGGCCTGATTCACAATTGTCGGCTTCCGGTAAATTCGTCAAACAAGCCACTCTGGAAGGCTCCAACAACAATACTGGAGGCGACAATAACGGTGGTGACAGTGGCGAAGATGGTAACAATGGTGGGAATAACGGCGGCGATAACGGCAACGGAGGAAGCACACCAGGCGGGGACGATCAAGGGATTGTGCTTCAATATCGCACCGGAGACACGAATACCAAGGATAACGCAATTCGCCCTGAATTTAATATCAAAAACACAGGAAAAACGGCTGTCAAGCTGAGTGATTTGAAAATTCGCTACTATTACACAGATGAAAGCAAACAAGGTCAGCAATTTTTTGTAGACTGGGCCAAGGTTGGAAATGAAAATGTAAAAGCAACGTTTGTAACATTGCCAGAGCCGAAGGCAAAGGCTGATAAATATGTGGAAATTTCATTTACTGATGAAATGGGTACTATTCAGCCCGGCGGGGAAAGCGGAGAAATTCAACCTCGTATCCATGCTGGGAACTGGAGCAATTTTGATGAAACCAACGATTATTCGTATGGTGCCAGCCAAACCGCCTTCGCAAACTGGGACCGTGCAACCGTTTATCAACAGGGCAAGCTGGTATGGGGTATAGAGCCTTAAGGCACAACAGGGATCATACCCGGAATGAGTAAAGAACATGGTACTTTTGGGTCCAACATTTTCAATATTGGATTATAGAGTATGCTCCTTTAGTATATGGGTACTGGAACTTTAGAAGGGCGATTTCAGAACTTTGGTTCCAGTGTTCATACTACTAAAGTACCATATGATATTCGACTTTAGTGGTGCTTGAACTACTCCATAGCACAGAGGGCTTGGTCCTAATGGACCATCCCTTAACAAAGAACCCCCATGTTTGCCATTACAGGTAGGCGGGGGTTCTTTGCGTTTCCAAATATCGGTGTTTCTAGGTTCAATCGTGTTTAAGCCAAATCAAAAGCTTTGGCCAGCAGACGATAGGACTGAACGCGCTTATCTAAGTCATGAATGGATGAGACAACTAGCAGCTCATCGGTACGATACTGCTCAGCCAAGCGTAGTAATTGCTCCTTACACTGATCGGGTGTACCGACAACGCGCCATGATGCTGACTGACGCAGTCGCTCGCGATCAAACTCCGTGTACGGATAGGACAGCGCTGTTTTCACGGATGGCAGTGAAGTCATTTCTTTGCCTTGCATAAGCAACAGGAAAAACAGGCTGGCGCTGGAAGCCAACTGCTCGGCCTCTTCTGTAGTTTCGGCGCATGACACAGTAACTGCCGCCATGGAGCGGGGCTTATCCCCCAGGATGGAAGGCTGGTACTGATCGTGGTAGCGTGCGGTAGCTTCCACCCCGCCCGGTGTGCCGAAAAATTGGGCAAAGGCATAGGATGCGCCCATCATCGCGGCTAACCTTGCACTTTCTCCACTGGAACCGAGCAGCCACAGTTCAGGAATGGTCGAAATCGTCGGTGCCGCATGAAGCCCGGCAAACCGATGGTCAGCAGGCACGGAATCATGGAAATAATCAATTAAATCCAGAATCTGTTGTGGATATTGCTCGACGGATGCGTGCTTACCTTCCTGTAAGGCACGTGTTGCCAGCGGCAAACCGCCGGGAGCACGTCCCAGACCCAGATCAATTCGACCCGGATGAAGCGCCTCCAGCAGCCGGAAATTCTCAGCGACTTTATATGCGCTGTAGTGTGGCAGCATAATACCGCCGGAGCCGACGCGAATACGTGATGTATTTGCAGCCAAATGTGCGATCAGCACCTCAGGACTGGAGTGTGCAAGCATTTTGGATGCATGATGCTCAGACACCCAATAACGGCTATACCCCAGCTTGTCGGCTTCACGCGCTAACGCAGTTGTCTGGGATAAGGCATCCTGAGCCGTACCGCCTTCAGGAATATGAGACTGGTCCAGTATACCCAGTTTAAGCATTTTGCAATCACCTCTTACACAACTGTATCAGACACAACTCATTTGGTCAAAACTTGAAGCTGGATTATTTGGAGCTGAAGCTGAATCTGAATCTGTTGGAGTTTAGGAACCTTTTCGTTATAATGAAGGAAGTGTAGGATGAGAGAACATCCCGGCTTTTGGAAAGGGGAACGAATGTGTGTTAAGAACACCTTTGGGGCGTGTCCGACTCATGCTCTGGATTCAAGGTATAGCGTATTTGGCAATCCTATTCACCCATCAGCCGCTGCAAGCTGCGGGCATGACCCAGACAGTCATGGTGATCGGTAACATATACCGGATCAGCTTCTTGCTGCTCCTCGTCGCTTTGATCTATGGCAAAACAGCACTGAATTGGTCTCTACGGCGGCCTCTATTCATGATGTTTGCGTCCTTCATTCCTTTTGGTCTGATCATTATGGATTGGATTTGGGTGAAAAAATGGACAGGGGATTCGGCAGCAGAACAGCGAGCCGCATCGTAATATTTTAGTATACGTGGAGTGAGATTCTAGGATCTTGCTCCTTAAGCCCCTCAAACGGGACTAGCCCCGGTGCAGCAGAGAAGAGAGCATTGCGCAGATTACCGCGTGGTGTTCTTTTTTTGCGCACCGGAAACCAGTTCAATCCAATGTTAAAGCCTTCACCAAAAAATCAGCAGTTTTGCGTCTTTGAAAGCCTTCCACCCAATGTCCTGTAAATGGATAAACTTCAATCGTTTTCGGTGATTCAATGCGATTATAAGCAGCAAAAATCGTTTCCGGCATACATACGGTATCCTTGAGTCCCACCGATACCATGACAGGAATATGAATGCGAGGAGCCAGATTCATCACGTCAAAATAACTTAATGTATGTAGCACCCGCTCCAAATGCTCTGGAAATCGGTTTGCGAATTCGGCAGCCTCTGTCAGCGAGCTGGTAGAATTCATCATGCCAAAATCCATATGGCACATATTGGGGATGTCAGCCACCGTAACAGCAGCTTTATTACTCAGTGCAGCTACCATTAATGCAAGTCCACCGCCCTGGCTAGCCCCAGAGATTGCAATTTTGCTCGCATCCACATCCGACTGCTCTGCCACCCAATCTACGGCTCTGAGGGCATCTGTCGTTATCGTTTTGTAGTAGCAGGTATCCTTATCCAGGATTCCTTTCGTTACCCAGCCTTTAACCGTACCATGAGGATCATCCAGACGATCTCCTGTTTCACCACCCTGACCGCGTACATCTACGGCAAATACAGCAAAGCCAAGCATCATCCAGGACGAGTAATCCTCAGGATAGCCCTTGCCACCTGTGTAGCCATGGAAAAGGACAATACACGGCAGCTTTTGATTTCCGGCAAATTGGGGGCGTATATACCATGCATGCAGCGGCGTATCATCTATACCTTCAAAGGTAACCCGTGAGGCATGAATATGAGGATACGGCGTTACCACTGGTGTTTTGAACGCACGCACGGGTTTAGCCAGTACATCTTCCAGTGTTTTGTCCCAGAACTGCTCGATGTCCTTCGGAGCGGTCAGATCCGGTTGATACAGCTTCAATTCGGCAATTCTTTTTTCAATGAAATTCATAGTGGAAAAATCCTCCTTCATATATAGAACGAGTCTACTCAAGCTTTACCCGGTTGAGTAGACTCTTCCAATTCTCTCAGCAGCTCAAATGCTTCTTCGTTGGTGCTTCCGCACGTATCTTCATCAGCATGAAATCCACTGCATACGGCTGGCCGCTCAGGCTTGCCAAACAATCGGCAACGGTTATCCGAAGTGAGCTGGGGGCAAGGGACACCAGCCGGTTTTCCATCAGGCATGCCGGGAATAGGGGATGAAATCGTAATAGCAATACAGCACGCGGCGCATCCGACACGACACTCCAGTTGGGGTCACTCCTTACCATCTGTTATTTTTGCAACGTATGCATGAAGCGACTTCTAATGAAGCCATAATGTGAGGATGGCACAAAAAAAGCAGGAATACAAGCATAACTGTAATTTATACACACTTTTCACACAAGGGTCATAAATAGGCAGTTAGGCACGTAGGATGGTAACAAGCTCCTAAGTCATTGTTCTGTTCATTAGGTAATATTAACCATTTGTGCTCAATGTGTTCAAATGGAGTTCGAGTGGTTAATAATAGAACACAACGATAAAAACTTAAATGAGGTGAAGTAAAATGAGTTGGTTATGGGCATTGATTGTTGGAGGTATTATTGGTTGGTTGGCAGGAATTATCGCAGGTCGTGATGTTCCGGGTGGTGTGATTGGTAACATAATCGCTGGTTTTATCGGTGGATGGTTGGGTGGCTTGATTCTGGGCGACTGGGGTCCTGAAATTGGATCGTTCTACATTGTCCCTGCATTAATTGGTGCGATTGTGCTGGTTGTTATCGTAAGCTTGATCTTCCGCTCCGTTGGACGGAGCAGAGGCTAACACATAATGAATTGATTCCACTAGCCCTTATAGGACATAAGGCTACAGAATGAAAAGAAGCTGCTTCCCGCAAGGTTCGCAAATGAACCTGCAGGAGCAGCTTTTTTTATTGAAACCGCCTGATATGAGGCACACATAAAACGCCCAACACGATGCACATGCCAACGGTTGAAAACAGACCGATCGTGAAGATGCCGCCAAGCTTGTCCGCCATCGCACCCACAGCCAGATAGCCTACAGGAAGTAAGGCAAAGGAAAACATTAGATCCAGACTGGCTACTCGACCAAAGGATTCGGCGGGAACCATTTCCTGAAGGCTTGTTTCCCAAATGATCGCAAATATCATAATGCCGAACCCTTCAAGCATCATGCTCATAATCAGTCCCGGCATCCAGGTGACTACAGACAACAATAATAAAGCAAGCCCGCTGACAAAAGCCCCGAGGTAAGCGAGCAGGCCGCGATGCTTCCAGTGCTTGCGCGACCCGTATACAAAGGCACCCAGCATGGCACCGACGCCGCTACTTGCCATCGCAACGCCATACACGACTGGACTGTAGCTATGATGAACCTTGAACAGCCACGGAATGAGTACTGCAATAATACCTGAGTAACAAATATTAATGAAGGAAAAAGCCAGAATCGTAATCCACAGCCACGGATGACTTTTAAGAATCGTAAAGCCCGCAATAAAATCCTTGAGAAAATGCTGACCTTCCTGATCCTGTTGTTCTGCATTTGCCTGGCGCTTACCGATGATCGAGGCCAAATGACTGCTCAGCATCCAGAAGCAGGCAAAAGATATCAGATAGGCGACAGAATCCAGACCAAAGCCGACCCCCGGTGAGGTGAAGGATACAATGAAACCGCCCAGTGGAGGGCCGAGAAGGCGGACGGCTTGAATACTAATCTGACTGAGCGCGTTAGCCGCATTGCGAATGTCCGGCGTAAATACCTGTGCGCGCAGGGCAGAATAAGCTGGATTAAAGATACCGTCCATCAATCCATATAAGGCAAGGCCAACGAACAGATACGGCAGTTTCATCCCGTCGGTAAACATCAACACCGCCGCAGCGAACATCAGCCCAAAGCGGGCAATGTTGGTGAACAGAAGCAGACGGATTCGGTCGATCCGATCCACAATCATCCCCGCAAAGGGCAGAATAAGCACGTTAGGCAGCATATAGACAGTCATTGCCAGCCCCATGATTGTAGTCGAGCCCGTCAGGGAATAGATAACCAGTGGCAAAATGACGGTGGTGACCGAGGTTCCCAGCATAGCGATCCAATGACCAAGCCACAATAGAGTGAACGCTTTGGATTGCCTTAAAGGCGAAGTGAAGGTGGCCCAGGCTGAACGTCTTCCTTCGGGTGAAGCAGAGGATAGGGTTGAATTTTGGGTTTCCATGATGCCTTCCTTTCAATCGAAGACGAGGTAAATATTACTAATCTTCATATTGAAATCTATTATACGAAACCTTGGATGTAAAGGTACAGAAAAAAGTTTTATTTCAATTTTAATGCAATCAAAAAGGTAATCAAAAGAATACAACAGCTAGCTATGAATGGAGCGAACATATTTACATCGAATAAGAATCCCGCCATAGTAGGCCCTACAATGTTCCCAATACTCATATAGGCATTATTCATACCAGCTACATAGCCTTGTTCAGTTCCGGCCCTCTTCGATAATTGTGTATTGAGGGCTGGACGAAGCAGGGCGGTGGCAAAGAAAATGCCGGAGGTCACAAGGATGATGGACCAAAAATCCGTGGCAAAAAGAAATAAGATATAAGCAAAAGAGGTGAGAAGAAGAGAACCTTTGATGACTCGTTTTTCACCAAATTTATTAATTATTTTTGCAACAAACAATGCCTGCATCCCGACTCCGATCACAGCGCCTGCGGTCAGAATAATTGAAATATGCTGCGGTGAGAACTGAAAACGGTTTGTTACATATAAACCAAGAACGGATTCAAAATTAGCGAGTCCAAAGGTCATTACCAAGACCATTACAAAGAGCATCGCATATTTTGATTTCAACGATTTCGCATACTGCTTGAATATGGATTCCTTATGAATCATTGTTGCTCGCGCTGCTTTCATTTGCTCTTTCGATAGACTTTCAGGTAAGCAAATCACTGAAAAAATAACTGCAGCTATAGCAGCTCCCGTTGCTGCGTAAAGCGGCACCCTCGTTCCATAGCCTGCAAGAAGACCACCAAGTCCAGGTCCAATGACAAAGCCGAAAGACATGGCTGCAGCTAGCAGGCTATTTCCTTTGGCTCGTTCTTCAGAAGTTGTAATATCAGCCACATATGCCATCATGGGTGGGACAATCAGGGCGGCTGCCACTCCTTCCAGAAGTCTAGAGACATACAGCATCCAAAGTGCAGCTCCAATAGCAAATATAAGTTTAGCTACAGCAAAAATAATGACACCTGCGATGATGAACACTTTTCGCCCATATCGGTCAGACAATTGTCCGGTCATTGGAGATAGCAGGAATTGTGTAATGCCATAGGCTGCCACTAATAATCCAATCGACTGTCCACTGGCTCCAAATTCGATAATCAGCTCCGGCAGGATGGGGGTAATTAAACCAACGCCCACCATAACAATGAATATATTAATCATCAGAATTACCAATATTCTTTTCATACAAAAAACCTCCTTATCCATTGGTTTCTGGATAGGAGGCAGATATATGAACAAAAAGACACACGGCTCCCGTCAAAGAAGCAATGCTCTGATCATTAATATCAAAAGCCTACACTAATCCTATCCAGAAAATTCGTAAGAACACGATTTTTTCTCTTGGTGGAATAGGATTAGTAGATCATTGGCTTAAGGTCACCCTTTCGATACTTTATTGCTTATGAGCGTAACATACGGTTCTATATACAGTCAATGATTGGAAATTGATTATGCTCATTGGCTGGTTTAAAAGGAAATCAGAAGAAGCCAACTCGTCCTTCGGCTACATTTTTTAACCAGTCCTGCTTGCGGCTCTTATCCAACTCGCCTCGCATACCTTTAATAATCAGCTCAATATCTGTTGTTCCACTTTCATGCCATTCCAGAGCGGTGCTGACATACAGCTCGCCGAGCTGGGCCAGTGAGAAGCCGTCAGTCATCGCTGCCGCCTTCTGTGTACCTGTCTCTCCTGCAAAAACAAGGAAGTTGCGCAGCTTGAGATACGCCAGTCGCAGCGCTTCGTCTGGCAGACTGATTTCATAGGCGCGGTCAAAGCGACCCGCCCGGTTCATCAGACCCGGATCAATTTTTTCGGGATAGTTGGTCGTTCCAATCAGGAAGATACCCTCCTTGGAAGTAGCACCATCCAGTGTATTCAGGAAAAAGGAACGAACCTCCTGCGGCATGGAATCAATATCCTCAATGACCAGCACCATCGGAGCCAGACGGGTAGCGGCCTCGAACACCTCTTTGACCGATTCACTGGTTGTATACTCCGTAATTTGCCAGTAGGCGGCCGGACCCGGTACGCTGCTCGCAATAGATTTGACAAGCGTCGTTTTCCCGTTGCCTGGATGGCCGTACAGCAGAATACCGCGTTTGTATGGAATATTATAAGTCTGATAGAAGGTACGATCTGCTTCAAAAAACTGATCCAGTGAACGGAAAATATCGCGCTTGATTTCCGTTTTCAAAATAACGTCATCCCGCGTAATGGCACGGGTAATCGGCTCCGAGTGCCGGGATAATCCACGGCTTGTGTCCGTAAAGACGGTGACCCGCTTCATGTTCTGCTTGCGTTCACGCCCGCGTACCCCCGCGAGGAAGCCTTGCAGCTCCTCATCGCCTGTCGCAAATACGTAATCTTCATTATATACGCCATTTTCACGGAAAAAGGGAACCCGCGCCAGCGCGATGCCCCACTTGGGATAGGCGAATACATTATTACGCATCGACAGGTGCACGCCGTATTCTGGAGTGGGCCCGTCATCGTCATATTGGATGGTACGTTCCTCCAGGCGATCAAAGACCCGTGCCACATGCTCCAGATCCGGGCTGCCTGAACGAATGTCCTCCTCCAGCAACTCCCAATACTCAATATTGGGATCGTCGCTGGCATACAGCTCATATTTTACGCCATAACGGTTATATAGGGCTTCACTGATGCCGTCGATCAGACGGGCATAAGCGGCATAGCCGGTAATTCGCCCATCCGTACGTTCATCAAATTTGTAAATAGCTGGGGTGTCTATACTCAATTATTTAGCTCCTTTCAGGGCGGCCAGCGGCTTGCATTTGGCTACAACGGCTGCGAGTCCTGCCCCGGTGACACTTTCAATAATATCATCTACATTTTTGTAGGCTTGGGGAGATTCGTCGAGAATGCTTTCCAGCGATGACTGATTGACCACAATCTCGTCGTCTGTCCCTACACCAAGTGCTCCGGCAAATTCGTCCACACTTACGAGCCGTTTGGTCGCGGAGCGTGAACGGATACGGCCCGCTCCATGGCAAATGGAGTGGAAGTTACCCTGTCCGCCCGGCAGGCCGACCATAATATAGGAGGACGTCCCCATAGAGCCGGGAATCAAGGCCGGATGTCCAGTTTCCCGGTAAGGTTTTGGATTGTCGGAATGTCCGGCTGGAAGAGCGCGGGTAGCCCCTTTACGATGCACAAACACGTTACCGTGATCCGGGTGGGACTCCTCCCAACCATAATTGTGCATCAGATCGTACAAGGTGCGCAACTCGCACTTTGTACCAAAGACATCACGGAAGGCTTCACGTACGGAATATGCGATCAAATGCCGGTTCACCACCGCATAGTTCAGCGCCGAGTACATCATATTGATGTAATGCGCAGCTTCGGGATGCTCCAGAGGGGCAAATACCAGCCTTGGATCAGAGGTGCCAAGCCCAAGGCGACCCATTGCTTTGGCAATGGCAGACGAGCTGGCTTGACTGACCGCTCCACCCCAGGCACGTGAACCGGAGTGGACCATGACGGCAACCTGACCGTCGAACATTCCCCAGGCTTCGGCTGTTTCACGGTTGTGCTCGGCAATCTCAATCGCCTGAATTTCAACGAAATGATTGCCTCCACCCAGCGTGCCGAGCTGTCGGTGAGCCCGGTGCCACGTGCGATCTTCGACGAGATTAAGTACCTCTTCATCAAATGAGAATTTACTGTGCTCCACATGGGTGAGTGAGGTTGATTTTTTAGGTGTGTAGCTGTCCGGAATATATTTATTGGGTAACCCATGCAGGCCCTTGCGTACAATATGCTCCAGCCGGATATCTGAATAATGTCCGCGCTGGTGGGCTTCCATCGGCAAATATTTATCAATGGTTTTGACCAGCTTGCGGCGCAGCTTGATTTCCTTCAAGGCATCCTTGTGCAAATTCGTCAGGTGTACGCGCATACCGCAGCCGATATCGCTGCCGACGATGGAGGGAGACACATAGCCGTCCTCCATTCCCCATACCGCAGTCGTACCAATGCAGGTTCCGATGCCTACATGTACATCTGGTGTATAGCCCATATAGCGGATACCGGGAATTTGTAAATTGTTATTAGCCATCTCGAACACCTTGTAATCCAGCGAGGAGAAAAGCTGCTGAGAAGCATATACGGTCAAATCGCCAGCCGGAAGCTTCATCAGATGGCTATAAGGTCCCTTTTCTAAGAATGAGTCTGTTGTATTTTGTATATTCATATGGTTGGATAGTTCCCTTCTTCATGTCAATGAGGATTTTGCAAAAATCCTGAAATCTAAATTACATACAAATTAAGCTTTAAAAAAGAAAATAAAAAAAGCCGCAGACTTGTCGTCTACGGCTTCCTGCACCGAAAGTGTCATTACACGTCATGATCTATACATCATTCATACGTAAAATAACCTGTTCTTCCAATAGCATTAAATACAGAAAAAAGCCTGGTTAATCACGCTGTCAGACAACGCGATGTCACCCATCATGTCGCCCGAACGGGGCCGATGAGACGAAAATTCAAATATGTGGTTTTGTCATGCTGCCTGTCTGTCACCATCATGTAAAGCTCAGTCATGTCTGTCGGCCCCCTTTTCCTAAAGTTAATTGCTATGTTAATGGAAACCTGTGGAAGCTGTCAACCCTGAACAGAGGAAGAATGGAAAGATGTGACTTTAATCATAGTGAAGTGTGAGTTAAATCATAGTTCAAATGACCCAAATTTGTTACTATCTAAATATTCAAATATTCAGAGATTGTTGATGGTTTACAGAACAATTTTTGTGAGGGGACGGAGCAAGCATGGAAGGCGATCTCCAGAAGTTTAAGGCCGACTTTTTCAAAGCATTGGCTCACCCTCTGCGCATCCGCATTCTGGAGGTGTTGAGTGAAGGGGAGCGGAACGTAAATGAGCTACAGACTGCGCTCGGTTCCGAAGGCTCTGCCGTATCGCAGCAGTTGGCCGTGTTGCGCGCCAAAAATTTGGTGAGCAGCATTAAGGAAGGCACCACGGTCGTTTACTCGTTACGGGACCCGCTTTTGACGGAACTGCTTGCGGTGGCGCGGCAAATTTTTGACAATCATCTGGTCGAAGCGATCTCGTTGCTGGAGGGTATACGGAACGAGAAGTAATGCTACTACAGAAAAGAAGGGTTACAGAGGATGAAGTGGATGGGAAGGTTCGAGGGATATAACGCAGGAGCTTTGCGAAAGGACCTGATTTCCGGAAGTATCGTGGCAATTGTGGCCATTCCGCTCGGCATGGCGTTTGCCATTGCATCAGGAGTAAAGCCGGAATACGGGCTGTATACAACCATTGTGGCAGGCGTTTTGGTTTCACTGTTGGGAGGGTCCAAATTTCAGATTGGCGGACCGACGGGCGCGTTTATTCCGATTTTGCTGGCTATTGTCATGCAGTACGGTTATGAGAATTTGCTTATAGCCGGTTTTATGGCGGGAATTATGCTCATCTTAATGGGCGTGCTGAGGCTAGGCGCGTTAATTAAGTTCATCCCCAAGCCAGTAACGATTGGCTTTACGGCGGGCATTGCCGTGACGATTTTTAGCGGTCAGATTGCTAACTTTCTTGGCTTGCGCGGAGTAGAGCGGCATGAAACGTTCCTGCCTTCTATGGCAGAGCTGATCCATCGCCTGCCTTCACTGAATGTGTACAGTATTCTGACGGCGGGCATCTGTCTTGCCGCCCTTATTCTGGTGCCTAAAAAATGGCCCAAGGTACCCGGTTCACTCGTTGGCCTGCTCTTATCCACGCTGGTGGCAGCCTGGTTTTTTCCGGGTCAGGTGGCAACGATCGGCTCCGCATACGGCGCAATTCCGGCATCTCTGCCTGAGCTGCATGTTCCAAGCGTGACCTGGGATCTGATTGTGAAGCTGCTGCCGCCCGCGCTTGTCATTGCAATGCTGGGAGCTATCGAATCCCTGCTTTCGGCGGTGGTTGCTGACGGCATGACAGGAGCCCGGCATAACAGCAATCGTGAGCTGGTCGGACAGGGTGTTGCCAACTTGCTTACACCGCTGTTTGGCGGCATTCCAGCGACGGGGGCAATTGCGCGCACTGCCACCAATATCCGCAGTGGTGCCGTGTCTCCCATGTCGGGGATTGTACACGGCTTGGTTGTGCTGCTCATTCTGGTTGTTTTTGCTCCGTATGCATCCAATATTCCGTTGGCGAGTATGGCTCCGGTGTTGATGGTGGTCGCCTGGAATATGAGCGAGCGCAAACATTTTGCACACATCCTCAAGACGCGGACAGCGGACTCTATCGTACTGGTTGTCACCTTTTTACTGACGGTATTTACGACGCTGACCACGGCTGTTGAAGTAGGTCTGATTTTGGCGGTCGTGCTGTTCGTCAAGCGTATGAGCAGTACGCTTTCAGTGGATAAGGTGTTACCCGATCCTTCTGTCAAGCATGAAAAAGTCGGCGCCCATATGGTTACAGAGCAGCATGATTGCCCGCAGGTAGCGATTTATAGTGTGGAAGGCCCTCTATTTTTTGGTGCCGCTTCGGCATTGGAAAATTCGGGGATGGGAGGTCAGGCTGGTCATAAGCAAAGGATTTTATTGGTGCGTATGGGTAAGGTTCCCTTTATGGATATGACAGGAGAGTCTAACTTTACCGCATTGATTCAGAAATATCGTAAATCCGGTGGAACGGTACTTGTTTCCGGCCTCCAGCCGCAGCCGCAGACATTACTTCACAAAACCGGATGCTACGACATGATCGGACACGAGCATTTTTTCGAGCATACAGGAGAAGCCCTCACAGCAGCCATAGCACTGGTGGATCGGGATACATGTCGCGGGTGCAGGCAGATGGCTTTTCGGGAATGCGCTGCTCTGTGCGGCAGATCGCAAGCACTATCAAAACCATCCATTTCGGATGGAGCGGTTCCGGTTCCCATACCTGTAAATAGCGGCAGATAGCTCTCTCTGAACTCTTCTATTGGAGTGCAGAACGACTGCCGAAAAATCTCTTTTATTTTTACGATTAGCAGGGCACTATCAAGAATAGCACCTGCTCGTAAAAACGGAAGAGGTTTTTTGTTTTTCGAAGAAAAAGGGAAAAAATTCAAAAAAAATGCTTGTATATCTGTTTTTATGACATTATACTAGATTCAAAAGATACCATTTGTATTATTCTTTTGTTTTAATTTGGTTTTTAATGCGTAGGTTTTAAACTCCTCGATCACTTCTGGCTCCCTACCCTACTTTTTTTCTTCACGTTTACTCTTACTTTTTCCAAAGCCATATAAGCTGAATTTTGAAAATTTACTTGGGGACGGACATAGTAGGTAGCATGGTGCTGTACAAGCGCCAGCGATGCCTTTGTCCCAACAGAACACTGTTTCTCTTGGTCCTGCACCCTTGGTTGTTCACCACAGAATCATGACCTATGGATTCCATGCTAGAATCTATATTTTTTGAAGGAGGTGATGACCAGAGTCTATTTCGTGAGCTTTTCACACGGCTGTCGGCAGGTTGTTCTTAAGAACCACAAAACCAAGTAAATGGAGATGATAAGTATTGATTAAGTCGAAAAATATCAAAAAGACGTTATCGGCTAGTTTTACAGCTATTCTTGCTTTTTCTCTGATTTCTCCAGTGTACGGAGATGCGAGCACAACCACCGTGGCAGGGGCTTCGACTATTTCCGCCAAGGTTTCAGCCAAGCTGAACCAGCAATTCAGTGACAACGAGTACGTCACCTATCTGGTCAAATTAAAAGATCAGGTAGATACAGAGTCGGTTGCCAAGCATGCTTTTCAAAAGGCTTCCGCAGACCAGATATCCCCCGCTGCCGCTAAGCTTTCTGTACGTACAACGGTTGTGAACTCTCTCATAGATACTGCTGAAAAATCTCAACAGCCTGTGGAAGAGTACTTAAAAAAGGAAGTCAATAACGGAGGCGTCAAAAAGTACAAGAGCTATTTTATTGTGAACGCACTTGCGGTAACGAGTACCAAGGAGGTATTGGATAATCTCGCCACACTTCCTGAGGTAGACAAAATTTTACCGGATGAAACACGGGAGCTGCAAAAGGTTGAAATAGATAAGGATGCCCAGACAGCAGTCGAGGAAGCGACAGCCGAACAAGCTGCTGTAGACACGGCTGTAACGGAAGAGAATGCACAAAAATCCGTGGAGGAATCCGTATATAAGGATGCTGTAACGCCGAGCAAAGCCGAATGGAATATTTCCAAAATCAAAGCACCACAGGTTTGGGCCAAAGGCATTGACGGCAAAGGGGTTGTCGTTGCCAATCTCGATACAGGCGTAGAGTACACTCACCCGGCGCTGAAAAGAAAATGGCGCGGCTTGAATGCTTCCGGTCAAGTCGTGAACCCAGAGCTGAGCTGGTATGATGCGGTTAACGGAGCATCACTGCCAACAGATGCAAATGGACATGGTACACATACGATGGGGACGAGCGTTGGCTCGGATAGTAACGGTACGAATGAAATTGGGGTTGCTCCTGGTGCCCGATGGATTGCTGTTCGAGTGTTCAATCCGAACACGACAGATTCCATTCTGCTGGACGGAGGTCAATGGCTGCTGGCTCCAGTAGACAAAAATGGCAAGAAGCATCCTGAGCTTGCACCGGATGTGGTAAATAACTCATGGGGTGGCGGAGCTGGGCTGGATGAATGGTATCGTCCTGTCACCAAAGCGTGGAGAGCAGCACAGATTTTCCCTGAGTTCTCCGCAGGTAACACGACACTATCAAATCCGGGCGGTCCTGGGTCTGTAGCCAATCCGGCGAATCTGCCGGAAGCCTATGCCACTGGAGCGACTGATGTCAACAACAAGCTGGCGAGCTTCTCGTTGCGCGGCCCTTCTCCATATGGCGAAGTGAAGCCTGAAATAACAGCTCCTGGCGTAAACATCCGTTCCTCTGTTCCTGGTGGAGTATATGAGGGGGGCTGGAACGGTACATCCATGGCAGGCCCGCATACAGCCGGATTAGCGGCATTGCTGCTCCAGGCCAAACCATCCTTGACAGTGGATCAACTGGAGGATGTTATTTCGAAAACAGCGACGCCGCTGACAGACAGCCAATATAAAACTTCACCGAATAACGGCTATGGATATGGCCTGATCGACGCGTTGGCTGCGGTCAATTCGGTACTTAACTAGAATGGTCTGATCGTGATTTAGAAAAACTTCGGAAATCCCTTGAAGCGGCTCGTCCAGAGATTTGCATACACCTGCTAACCGTGTAATGCAACATTAACGCAGCCGCTACAAAGGGTTTTCGTACATAGAAAATACAAAAATTATAAATTTCAAGGGAATTGCAAAAAAAATCACTTGTATATCTGATTTGATAACTTTATACTATCCATAATATATGTTTTTATATCATTTTTTAATATAAAATGTAACGATATAACATGTCGTGTTATAACATGTTCTCTCTTCGACATTCTCCTGCTTGTTCTCCTTGGTATCTGCTGAATTTCATCGCACGCTATCTTTGATTCACAAACTCATCTATGAAATACATCCACCTATGAAATAAACGCACCTTTGCAACAATCCCAAGAGCGATTTCAAATTGTACTTTCGAGCGTTGGGGATCAAGTGATGCAAAATGCTGACCTCTATATTCTATGAAGGAGGTGGTTGCCAACCCTATCATGTTGTACAGCCCGTAGATTTGATGTGCAAGGCAAGAAGGCATGAGGTCTTACTCTCGTACAGGTTATACCAGAAATATTAAACCTAGTAAAAGGAGTGGAGAAGTAATTGATTAAACCTAAACGATTTAAGAAACCACTATCTATCGGACTATCTTTGCTTATGGCCTTTTCTTTTGTTCAACCCGCTTTGGCGAATAACACACCGGACGGCTCCAAGCTGGAGTTGAAATCAGCTGCGCACAAGGTAACGACTGCAAAGGTATCCCCAAAACTGACCAAACAGTTTGAGGAGAACAACTATGTAACCTATCTGGTCAAATTAAAAGAGCAGGTAGACACGAACAAGGTTTCCAAAAATGCTCTCCAAAAGGCTTCACTTGAGAAAATAACACCCTCTGCCGCCAAAATGGCTGTCCGCAGCCATGTGATCAGCTCTCTGCGTGAAACTGCTTCAAGAACCCAATACGGGCTTGAAAATTATTTGGATAAACAATCAGAGAGCGGCGGAGTGAAGGAATATAAAAGCTACTTTATTGTCAATGCCCTGGCAGTCACAAGCACCAAGGAGGTGCTGGACCATATTTCGCAGCTGCCTGAGGTAGACAAAATTTTGCCGAATGAAACACGTTATCTGCAAAAGGTGACAGTTGACAAGCAGGCAGAGGGGACAGCCGCCAAAACTGCTGAAACAGCGACAGCAGACACGGCAAAACCTGCAACGGCAGAGAAAGCGTTAGAGCTGGAAAAGGACGATAGTAAAACATCGGCGAAGCCCGGCAATGCAGGTAAGAACGCTGTAGACCCATCTACCGTGGAATGGAATATATCACATATTAATGCACCCCAAGTATGGGAACAAGGAATCGACGGAACCGGAATCGTCGTGGCCAATCTCGATACAGGTGTAGACTATACTCATCCGGCCCTGCATCGCAAATGGCGCGGTTTGGACGCGGCAGGCAATGTCGTGAATCCCGAGCTGAGCTGGTACGATCCGCATAGTCATGCGACGCTTCCAGTCGATCAGGAAGACAGTTCCCATGGTACGCATACGATGGGAACGATGGTCGGCTCCGAGGAAAATGGAACGAATCGGGTCGGCGTTGCGCCTGGCGCGAAGTGGATTGCGGTTCGGATTTTTAATCCGGAAACGACGGATGCAATTATCCTCGATGGCGGTCAATGGCTGCTTGCGCCAAGGGATGCCCAGGGCAATCTTCATCCCGAGCTTGCACCGGACGTGGTGAACAATTCGTGGGGCGGCGGACCCGGCCTCGATGAATGGTTCCGACCTGTGGTTCAAGCATGGCGGGATGCACAGATATTCCCTGAATTCTCCGCAGGTAACACCTCACTTTCCAATCCGGGTGGCCCTGGATCGGTAGCGAATCCGGCTAACTATCCGGAATCCTTTGCCACTGGAGCAACCGATCTTAATGACAAGCTGGCCAACTTTTCACTGCTGGGACCGTCGCCATACGGTGAAGTGAAGCCCGAAGTTTCTGCACCGGGTGTAAATATTCGATCATCCGTTGCTGGCGGTGCTTATAAAGGCGGATATAACGGAACTTCCATGGCAGGCCCTCATGTAGCGGGACTTGCGGCTCTGTTGCTGCAAGCGAATCATTCGCTTACCGTGGATCAGCTGGAAGAGATTCTGGAAAATACAGCTACACCACGCACGGATAGCACATATCCGACCTCTCCGAACAATGGCTACGGACATGGTGTTATTAATGCACTGGATGCAGTCGGCTCTGTCGTTCAGGGCTTGGGCTCCGTATCCGGTAAAGTTGTAACAGGTGGAGAGGATCTGGAAGCGCCTGTTCTGGAGCATACACCGTCTGCTGCGGCATTCGAGGGCATTGACATACCTCTGACTGCTCATGTAACGGATAATGTCGGGGTGACAGCAGTTGAGGCCTTTGCCAAAACAGCGGGTACGTCAAACTATGTATATATTCCGTTGGAACGGACCTCCGGCGACAGCAAAGACGGTACATACCAAGCGTCCATCCCGACTTTCCTGGTGGATAGCGCCGGTCTGGAATACTATATTCGAGTGAATGATTACGGCAATAACGGTTTTGAAACCGAAGTGTACAAGGTTAATGTCTCCAAAGGCGTCAAACCTGGCTACACACAGGATTTTGAAAAGGATATTGCCGGTATCAATGTCGGTGGACAGGGTAGTGTGTGGAAATGGGGAACCCCGGTAAGCGGCCCCGGAAGTGCATATTCGGGAACGAAGGTCCTCGCGACCAATCTCGAAGGCAAATATGCGCCCAACTCTAACAGCTATTTCCTCGCTCCTCCGATTGATCTGACCAATAGCCCCAAAGGGGCGTTGCTCAGCTTCAAGCATTGGTACGATATCGAAAACAATTCTGATTTCGGCAAGGTGTATGTAGCCACCACCAACAATCAGAATGCATTTGAGCAGGTATTATCATTTACAGGCACCAGCAACGGCTGGAAAACACAATATCTCGATCTGCGAGCATTTGCAGGTCAGAAGGTATACCTTCTGTTCAACTTTACAAGTGATAATACAGTTGTAAAAGATGGCTGGTATATCGACGATCTGTCGCTTCAGGAGCCGGATACCGTTGCACCTGCCGCGCCAAGTCATCTGACTGCCGAAGCGGATACAGTCGGCAACGTCTCGCTGGCCTGGAATGCTTCATCCGATGAAGACGTGAAGCAGTACAAAGTGTATCGCTCCACCCAATCGGGCAGCAATTACACTTCGTTGGGTACAACCTCTGGACTGACCTTCACCGATACGATCACGGTCAGCAGCTCGACCTATCATTATGCAGTGGCGGCCGAGGATTACAGTGGCAACGAGGGAGCCAAGTCGAATGAGGCTTCACTGAGAGTAGATTTGCCGGATACGCTGTATAGCGATTCGTTTGATGGCAGCTCGGATAATGGCTGGACTCATTCTGGTACCAAGGATGAATGGGAACGTGGCATCCCCACAGAAGTGGGACCAGAAAGTGCAGTATCGAGACCAAACGTATGGGCAACCGATCTCGATAGTAACTATGAGAGCGGAGCTGACTTTTCGCTGGTTTCTCCAAAAATAAATTTGAATGGTGTGCGGAACGCAACACTCACCTTCAACCACTGGTTTGAAATTGAGTCCGGCTATGACTTCGGTTATGTGGAAGTGTCCAAAAATAATGGCGACACCTGGGCCGAGCTGGGCAAATTCTCTCATAACACCAATGGGAAAAAATGGACTCCAGTTTACTACAATCTGGATAGCTATACCGGCAATGAGATTCAAATTCGCTTCCGCTTGAAATCGGATAACAGTGTGAACAAAAACGGTTGGTACATTGACGATTTCCGTGTGCTGGGCATTCCAGCTTCGACAGTGACCAAGGATGTAGTACCTGAGTCGAATATCAAACTGGAAAAAGCGGAAGAACAATTCCCGCTGTACAAAATTACAAGCACCGAAAAGAGTGAATTCCAGGAAAAAGTGAAGCCGACGGAGGCCACGGTGGACAGTGGGCGTGTTGGTCTCGAAAGTCTTCCTGCCAGCGCCACAGTTACCGTACTGGAAACCGGACGTTCGGTGAAAACCGATCCGACCACAGGTAAATACAGCTTCACTCATGTAGCTGGCGATTATACGCTAAAGGCCGAGGCCTATGGCTATGAGCCGCAAACGAAGCAGGTTACGATTGAGAATAATAAAGTCATCAGAGCGAACTTTAGTCTCCAAGCGGTACCTCATGGTACGATTCACGGAGTCATTACCGATAAGCAATCCGGTGAACCGATCCGAAAAGCGAAAGTACTGGTGCTGGAGGATGCACGCATTGCTACGATAGAAACCAATGAGGCTGGAGAATTTACGCTGGATGTGCTGGAAGGGACATATACATTATCCATTGCAGCAGAAAATTATTACAGCGACAGTGTCACGGTCACAGCACCTCCGAACGGCAGTGTGGAAGCGAATGTCGCATTGAAGCCATTTATCGGCTTCCAGGGGGGCATCGCTTATGATGACGGTACTGGAGAAAATGCCAGAGCCTTTAACGCGGCAGGCAACTCCTGGGCAGTCAGAATGACACCTGAATCAGAGGTGGCTCAAGTGACAGGAGCGTCGCTTCTGTTCTGGAACTCTGCCTTCCCGAATCCGGGAGGAACGGCGTTCCAATACTCCGTCTATGATGCATCTGGTGCGACAGGCGCACCGGGACGTCTGCTGGCTGGTCCATTTGACGGTACAGCCGTTAGGGATGAGACACAGTGGACGACGGTACAATTCCCTGAACCCGTTACGGTTCAAGGCGACTTCTATATCGTCTATACGCAGCCTAGCGCAGGCACGCAGTCCCCGGGTCTTGCTACAGACGAGAGTGGACCGAATGCGCTTCGTAGCTGGCAAGGTGTAAGCGGCGCATGGAGTCAATCACCGGAGACTGAGGGCAATTACATGATCCGGGCGATGGTCAGATATCCGGTTAATGCCCCAACGATTACAACACCGACCAAGGCAACGTATACGAAGGAAGAGACAATTACCGTTACAGGTACTTCCCCGGCAGACGGGGCGGACATCCAGCTCTTTAACGGTAATGAACTGGCGGGCACAACCAAGGTGAAGGATCGCCAGTTCAGTCTGGCAGTCGATCTTCAGCCGGGTTCCAATCCACTGAGTGTTCAGGCGGCGGTATACGGCAAAGTAACAGATCGTTCCGAGCCTGTGGTCGTTATACTTGACCAGACTAAACCGGGACTGATCTTGACTTCGCCAGATGAAGGAGCCCGGACAAATGCGGGCGTCGTCAGTGTAACAGGTACGGTGTACGACGAGTTCCTCACCGACTTGACGATTAACGGGGAGCCAGCCGAATTTGGAAGCGACGGCAGCTTTAACAAGCGCTTGCTTATCAATGAAGGGGAAAATCAGATTACGGTGACTGCAAAAGATCTTGCGGAGAACGTAACGACGGTTACCCGTTCGGTGTATGTCGATACAGCCTTGCCGAAGCTGGAAAACATTAATCCTGCTAAGGATGTGCGTATCACTCCAGGGCAACCGGTGCAGGTATCCTTCGATAGTGCGTCTGGATTGGAGGCATCCTTCCGCGTGGAATTGCCCTTCAATCTGACCAGCTTGGCCCGAAACGAAATTCCGTTAAACGAAACCTCGTCAGGTCATTATGAAGGAACTTACTTCACTTCCTCTTCTCTGAGCCTGGAGGGTGGAGTCATCGTGATCCGGGTAAAGGATGCAGCAGGAAATAAAGTGGAGACGGAAGCACCCGGAAGATTGTATGTAACGAAGGGTGGAGGGCAGGACCCTGATCCGAATCCGCCGACCTCTAATGAGAAACCAGTTGCAATCATTCAGGCGAATGATTCAGCCAAGAAGAACAAGAACGTTCCGTTTAACGGAAAAGCCTCACGTGATGTAGACGGTGAAATCGTCAGCTATAGCTGGAACTTCGGCGATGGCGATACAGCGTCCGGTTCCAAGGTAAAGCATAAATTTACCACAGCCGGAACGTATACCGTGGAATTGACGGTGACGGATAATAATGGCGCAAGCGGTAAAGCTGCGCATACCATCACGATCCGTTAATAAGATGCACGGAAGGTTCCTTTTAAAATAACAACAGAAGACCCACAGCAAGCCACCATTTACGGAGGTCTGCTGTGGGTCTTTTTGAATTGTGGAACAGTTTTGGAAGCGATAGAATGAATAGAAACACATAAAGTGAATCTATTCACATGTTATTTTTTAGACAGGAGAGAATCATATGATTCATTTGCAAAAGGAAAGCGGGCGTATCCGCCTTGTGCTGGATGCCTATTTTATGGGAGAGGACATAGTCGTACTTATTTCCGGCGGCGATCAGCCCCATCTGGGAACGATTACAGCAGGAGCCAGACTGGAGCCGATCCAAACCGTTCAATTGCAAGCCCACAAGGAATTTTATATTACCGAAGAAATTGCCGTTCGATTACGAAAAGAGTTTGCGGGTAACTTTGCAATTTGCTGCGGGGCGCATATGGATCATGTAACGAAGGAAGAAATCCGAATGTTGACGGACATGGCTATACAGTTGGGGAAAGAGCTGATTGATCAGCTCAAGCAAAAACATCTGTAACGACTGTAGTGACCTTTTTAAGAAAACTCCTGAATGAGCAGATTTCGGTATGGATATTTACTGTAAGGATACTTAAAAAGCAACGCAAAGCCATGATCCTCGATTTGTACGGATTTCAGTGCAGTGGATGGAATCAAGCTGCGGATCATCAGAGCAACCGAACGCTGGTCTTTCCGGTTGATGGCTTTGGCTAAAGCAGAAGCAAAGCATGAATTGCGTGCCAATTCGAGATACAGCGGAAAAACGTCTCTGGCGATGGCGCGGTGAACCCTCGGCTCAAATGTAAACTGCACCGTACCGGGTGGAATCGTCGTTCCGTTTGTATAATACAGCTTCGGTGGCTGGGCCAAAAAGGAGATAAAATAGCCGATGCCGTTCGTGCCCAGTCCTTGCTTGGCGGCAAATGGCGCTACCGAGCAGAGCAGGGCCTTCATCCGATCCAAATTGCCATGCACCACAGCACGTGACCATTGGACTGCAAAAGTACGGCGGGTGGCAATAGCTTTGTAAAATGGCAGCATGGCAGCGGATATTTTCCTGAGCATGTCAGCATTTAAGCGTTTGTGAGGCGAACACCTTCTGTGGGATGTTGCACGATATACCATAGCTCCGACCTCCTTGGCAGGATGCTCTCATGGAGCGCATTTTATCAGTAATAGGTAAAATACTGTATGCCCGATCACCTCGAAATGTGCTTATGTATTCATGTATTTTTCTTACAATTCACTATTTCTAGATTGCTTGATCACACTTCTGGTCACGAAATTCTTCTTCAATTCTTTTCGGGTGTCTCTATCGTATTCCTATTTCAGTATTTTGATGAATTTCAAGTAGGAATAAAGAATCAATTTGATGTCGAATAATGAAAAATTTTGTTTAAATGGTAGATTGCTGTAAAGATAGACTGTATATTAGTAGTGTAGCAAGTGCTGCCGATGATGTAGTGGTTTTCTGTTACGTCAGGAATGATAGTAAGATTTCCAAATTTCCTAAAAGGGGTGCTAACCTTGAAAAAACTATTAGCTTCCAAGAAAAAACTTTTTTCCATGGTCGGAATATTATCTATTGCCGTGATTTCTATTAGTTCCACTTCTTTTGCAACTAGCTTTACTGGAGGGAGAAGCTCAGCCAATTTTAATGCATATTATGATTCCTCTGTTTCTACGAATGGCTATACCAGTGCCTATGATACCGCACGTTCTGATTGGAACGCTGCATCTGGATCAGTAAACATTGGTAAAACGACATCGACAAGTGGGACTCCAGACAGATATTATGTCGGTTCTACAGCTACATCTGGTTTATTGGGATTGACAACACCGTATAAAACATCTGGTGGTGTAGGAGGTGTAAGTGATAGCTGGGCATATGCCACGGTGGTGATTTATCATAACCAGATGCAGGCCTCCGGTATGAATTCCGCACAAAAAACCTCCAACGCAACCCATGAGATTGGCCATACGTTATCTCAAGCGCATCCATCCACTTCTAGCAGCTCTGTTATGAAACAAGGTATTCAGTCGATCGGTGTTCAAGCATATGACAAGCAATCCTTAATTGCTAAGTGGGGAAACTAATTAGCATAATAACTAATTTAAGGAAGGGGCACTATTATGACTTTTAATAAAAAAATAAAGTTGGGTATTTCTGTATTAGCAGTAGGGGGACTGATTGCTTCAGGGAGTCTTTTTTTTACATCCACCAATGCTTCTCCACAATTTTCAGAATTAAATACTCCCAAAATTTCGTTAGAAGCTTCTTATATTGATTATAAAACTGTAAGCGAATTGGACTCCAATGCAGAGCTTATTGTGATAGGGAGTCCTTTGCAGGAGTTTGATGATCGACAACATATCGTTACAAGCTTTGATGATGGTACGATACAAGACCTTTATACACTTACGAATATAAAAATTGAGAAAGTGATTAAATCACCCGAAGGGGCAGCATTAAACGTAGAAGAGCCATTGTCTATCGTGGAGCCGATTTCTTATATTGATGATGCCGAAGGCAAGAAAAAAATAGCCTATGAGGATTATACTGAATTAAAGCAAAATGAAAAAAGTATTATTTTTCTCAAGAAAAATACACAAGGACAGTATAGCGTAATCAATATGGATCTCGGAAAGTTTACTATTGAACCCTCATCTCAATCTCCTAGCTCATCGGTGGATAAACAAGACTCCAAAGAACAATTCCGAAAATCAGTATTGGAAAAATATGTTTTAAAATAAAATCCAAAAAAGGTCTGTTCTTTATTTAAACCCAAAGAACAGACCTTTTTAGTTAATCTTTAATTCCCTTAAGTAATTTTTTTATCGAATTTGTGGAGTTGACTGATATCTTGTACGTAGTATGAGTATCGTCCTTATTCACATACATAGCATTGCTGGTTGGATCGTTATTGTTAATCCATAAATAATAAGAATCTTTTGTTCCATCTTTTTGGAATGTAGCTTCGTAATTTGGAGAATCCGTATTAACTATTCCTGATATCTTTTCAGATTCCTTCATTGCATTGATCAATATCATAGTGTCCGAAGTATCATTAAATGTAGCAATTACATCTTTTTTTGTTTGTTGTTGCAGTGTGGCGTCCTTTTGTAGTTTGTAGAGTATTATTTTATCCTGCCCCTGCCCACTTTGAGAAATAACTATTTTTTCAGCGTTAGAGCTACAAGCTGTTATCAACATCAGCACGATAATCAAAAACAAGATTCCATTCTTCCGCATAATAGAACAAATCCCCTTTCTGAAATTTACTCTATAGACGATCCGAATGGGTGGAATGTTTCAGTCCGCTCTGCAAAGCGACTGTTTTGCGGTAAAACGTATTGTGAATTTTAATGAATAGCTGCATACGGCTTAAAAGATAAATATTTTTTTAAAAAATAAGTACTGTCCTGATTTGTAAGATTGTGGTACCCTAGAACGTATATATTGTTATTTTACATATTGGAGTTGAATCAGACAAATGAGTAATTTATACAAAGACCCCCAATCGTCCGATCCTTTTCAGGAGACGAATGGTTATAACGCCCCATTTAATCCGCCCCCACAGCTTCCGCCTACAAACAGTAAAGCTGTTGCTTCCATGGTGCTCGGTATTCTAGCTGTCGTCATTCCCTATCTGGGGTTCATTATCGGCATCATCGGTATTATTTTGTCCAGTCTTTCCCTGAAGGAAATTAACCGTCATGGCGAACAGGGCAGGGGTATGGCTATTGCCGGATTGGTATGCAGCATTATCGGGACGCTGATCTATGCGCTGATCATCATTTTTATAATCGTCGTTGTTGTTTTGGCAGCCGCAAGTGGCGAGTCCAATCCTTTTTCCGACATTTAATGAAATCAGTGAGCTCATACACTTGTACTCTTCACGATGGGGATTCCAGATGCTATGATGAATGGAGTCCAATCAAGGAGAGTGAAAGTCATATGGCACGTACTCAAACACAAAAAGCGCTAAGCAAGGCGAAGCGCGCCGGAAACTACTGCTCTGCACAGAGCCGCAAAACCAATGGTCATTATGGCGAGATATCACAGCATGTGCGAATGAAGCCAACCAAGCAGGAACAATTACAAAAAATCAAGCACAAGAAGCGAATCGTTCAGAGCGACGCTTCTTTTTTTGTCCTCCGTGTTATTATTTTATCCTCAGTTGTTAAAAAAGGACTTGATAATAATTCTCATTCTTGCTAAAATGTAAAAAGAAAAAGGAACCCGGCTAGGGGCTCCTTTAGGGTAAACCAATGCTTTACAGAAATAACCAACCTTATTTTGCTTCAAAGGTTTTGCAGTCCGTTTCTTCGGACTTGTGAGTGTCTGTAGGTCTGTTGCTTACGATATAAATGGAGCTTGCGCTACATTTATTTTCTTGAGCCCAGTGTGTACATGAATTCACTTCACACATAACGTCTTTTGCCATGTTGTTCATCTCCTTTTGAGTGGGATGTAATAGGCTAAGCAAATAAGTACGGTCAGGCAAGGTAGGACTTGTCCAACTGTGATTACCCTCTTATTGGAAAGAGGGATTTTGCTATGCCTACTTGTACAATATCAAATGAATTTTAAAATTGCAATGTTTGCTTCAAACAAAAGCTGTCCTCCATGCAGAGATGAATACTCATCTGTCGGAGAACAGCTTTTTGCTTTTCTAACATAATAACAATATCGGTACTAGAATGACTTAGCGAACGGCAGGGATATCCACGATCGGGTCAATGTCAGCCTCGTAATCCACACCCTCAAATTCAAAGCCAAACAGCTTAAAAAATTCGTGGCGATATCCTTCAAGATCAGACAGCTCGTAGATGTTGTCTGTCGTCAGCTCGTCCCATATTTTCGCTACCTCAGCCTGCACATCTTCTCGTAGCTCCCAATCATCAATGCGAATAGGTCCTTCCTCATCCACAGGAGTTTCTGGAGCATAGAGACGCTCGGAAAACAGACGGTAGCTCTGCTCCACGCAGCCTTCATGTAATCCTTTTTCCTTCATTACCTTGTACAAAGCGGAAATATACAGAGGTACGACTGGTATAGCAGAGCTGGATTGAGTGACCAGTCCTTTGGTGACTGCGACGAAGGCGCGTCCGCCTGTGGCTCTCAACTGAGCGTTCAGCTGTTGTGCTGTGGCTTCCAGATGATTCTTTGCACTTCCGATCGAGCCTTCTCTATAGACGGCTTGGGTAATATCTGAGCCGATATACGAAAAGGAGAAGGTGGTCGCAGAATCAGCCAGCACACCGCCCTCACGCAGGGCTTCGATCCACAACTGCCAGTCTTCGCCGCCCATAACCTCTACAGTCGCCTGTACTTCTTCTTCTGTTGCAGGTTCCAGTGTAACGCTGCTCACTTCGCCAGTGTGGAAGTTGACTGTTTTATTGGTGTACGGCTTGCCGATAGGTTTGAGCACGGAATTAAACGTTTCACCTGTACGGGGATTCGTGCGACGACCGGAAGCGACGCTGTAAATGACCAAATCGACTTGCCCCAGCTCTTCGCGAATGACTTCCACTGTTTTGGCTTTGATTTCATCCGAGAAGGCATCCCCTGTCACGCTAAAGGATTTAAGCCCTGCTTCCTGAGCAGCCTTTTCAAATGCAGCGGAATTGTACCAGCCTGCCGATGCTGTCCGTGTAGCTGTAGCATTACTGGGACGATATACGCCGATGGTATTGGCCCGCGCTCCGAATGCAGCCGTGATGCGGGAAGCCAGGCCATATCCGGCAGATGCCCCGATCACAAGCACATTGCGAGGTCCCTCGATAGCAGGACGGGCTTGCACATAGTTAATTTGCTCCTGAACATGTTGGGCACACCCCACCGGATGAGCAGTGGTGCAGATAAAGCCGCGTGTTCTTGGTTTGATCATCATATTATTGTAATTCCTCTCTTCTTGTAGCAATCTTCACCCTTACTATTTTAACTTTTAACAATATTTTTTCAAACGTGGATTTTATAGACCCTTATCTGGGCAATAGTGAATCCCGTTTGCAGGGTGGCAAGTGCCTAAGAGTCTGCATATGATGCCGTAACGATAAATATGAGAAGGGAGAGAGCTGCTTGAAGAACAAGAGCCGAAAAACCACCAGAAGCAAAAAGCCGCTCTATCGTGTAATTGACCCGGATATGAATGAATTAAGTATGATACAGCGCTTAAAGCCACAGCCTGCGGAGTGGGAGACAGAAGCAAGACTTCATCAGGTTGCTTCTCCGCCTCCCCCAATGGTTGAGGAGGCGGAGCTACAGATCATTGCCGAGCACGAAGACCCAATCGGGGACGACACGGAGAATAAGGATGCAGGTGCAGCAGAGGAAACTCAAGTATTGATGGATGTGCCCGAAGAGCCTGAGCTTCTGTCTGAGTCCCTGTCTGAGTCCCCGTCAGAGCCATTGCTTGAGGCGATTGACGTCGAAGAAATATTGAACAATAAAAAGGCGCCACATGTAAACAATGCTTTCATCTATACAGACGATTTAAGTGATCTGGCTGTAACCGGGGAGAAGATCGCTCCCGCCTCCATAGATTCCAGCAAGCTGAAGCAAGAGAGCGTCCAAACGGAAACTCTGGCGGATTATGCTGTTCATACCATTAAAATAGCTGACGGTGCAGTAACATCTTCGAAAATTGCCCCGGATTCCATTACGGTGGAGCATCTGTCGGACGCATCGGTGGCAGGCAGCAAGTTGCAGGATCGTTCCATTGGCGGTGAGAAGCTTCGTGATGGCAGCATCACCCCGGAAAAGCTGGCCGATAAGATTATCAGCAGCGATCATATCGCGAATGGCTCGATTGAAAGCCGACACTTTAAGCAATGGATTGTGTCTTCAGAAATGCTTCAGGATCAGGCGATCACCTCTGATAAAATTCGCAGCGGCACAATCCAATCTAACAATTTGGCCAATGAGGCCGTCGACAGCTCCAAGCTTGGGGATCAGTCTGTGACCACCTCCAAACTGCGAGATGGGGCTGTGGATGGCTCTAAAATTCAGGCTGGCAGCATTGAAAGTGCACATTTAACGGAGCATGCCATCATTGCCCGGCATCTGGCACCCGGTTCGATTAATCGCAAGCAGCTTTCCGACGGAATTGTGGGCAAGGAACAACTGGAAGAAGGAGTTGTCAGTGGGCGTCATCTGGAGTATGAGGCCGTCACCAGTGCGCATATTCAGGCTGGAGTGATTGAAAGAAAGCATCTGAGTCCCGGCTCCATTGGGGAAGAGCAGCTTGGAACGGGTCAAGTGACAGCTCGTCATTTGGCAGACCGGAGTATCCAGTCCAACAAGTTGGCGGATCAATCTGTAGGCTCGCTGCAAATTGTCGATCAATCCGTGACTTCATCCAAAATATCGGATCAAAGCATTTTACCGCACAAAATCGCCGATGAGGCGGTACTTACCAGACATATTGCCACAGCGGCTATACAAGGCCCTCAGCTTGCTCCAGAGGCGGTCTCTTCATTACATCTTCAGTCGGAAATTATTCGGGAAAATCATATTGTAACGGGTGCAGTTACGGAGCATCATTTACAGTCTGGGGCTGTCACGAGCGAGAAATTAGGGAAGGGCGCAGTTCTGGATCACCATGTGGCGAATCAGGCGGTCAAGGAAAATCACATTGCTTCGAACGCTATTAAGCCTGACAAAATTGCTGACGAAGCGATTACGGAAAGCAAAATTGCCGCAGGGGCGGTAACCAGAAATAAAATTGCGCCTCAAGAAATTGCAGATGTACACATTGCGTCCGGGGCTATTCGTGAAAACCATCTGGCGGACAAAAGTGTGGGTGGTAAGGCATTACAGACTGAGTCCGTTCGTTCGGCGCATTTGGCCGTGGGTTCTGTGCTGAGTGAACATATCGGGAACGGAAGTGTGGGAACCTCGGCCTTGCAAGGGCAGTCTGTTACCGCAGACATATTGGGTGAAGGTGCTGTTCAAACAGGGCATTTGGCGAGTGGAGCGGTGTACTCCCATCATTTGCAGGATCATGCGGTAACCTCGCTGAAACTGTCGCCAGAGAGCGTAGCTACGGATAAAATTAATGATCTGGCGATTACAGCTCCTAAATTGGCAGAGGGCAGCGTAACTTCCTCCAAGCTGTCCGCACGTTCCGTGCAGCCGTGGCATATCACGGATAAAGCTGTACAGAGCAATCATCTGGCTGTTGAAGCGGTGGAAACGAATCATCTCGCTCCTGAATCCGTCACCTCCAACCATTTGCAATCTGCATCGGTCCTGACCAAGCATCTCGCCCCGGATAGCGTATCCGGTCATATACTTCAGGCGGAAAGCGTCACCTCGGAGAAGCTGGCGGCTCGGTCCGTGCAAGCGCCCAACCTGGCGGAAAGCAGCGTCGGTCCTGCACATTTGGCTGCGCAAGCGGTACACACCCAGCATTTGGCAGCCGGAGCGGTACAGGAAACTGCACTGGCTCAGAACGCGGTGAAGTCCGAGCATATTGCACTGGAATCCATCCAATCGGAGCATTTGCAAAACGGAGTCATTCAGGGCGAGCATATCGCATTCCAGGCCGTGGGGACCTCGGCCTTACAGGATGAAGTGGTTACCTCTGTCAAATTGGCGGAAGAGAGCGTAACTTCTACCAAGCTGTCTGCCCATGCAGTGCAGTATGGGCACATTTCAAACGAGGCGGTCCAAAGCAACCATCTGGCTGTGGCGGCCGTGGATTCGACACATCTGGCAGCGGGAGCGGTCACCTCGGTTCATTTACAGGCTTCCTCGGTGCTTACGAGACATCTGGCCCCGGATAGCGTATCCGGTCGTGCGCTCCAAGCGGAAAGCATCACCTCGGAAAAGCTGGCGGCGCGCTCGGT
>NZ_JBITPH010000057.1:0-3212 GCF_050467685.1 Paenibacillus sp. NRS-1782 | reverse complement strand
GCAAGAACCGCTATTGGACATCGAAGGACAGATGCAACAATTGAAATCCGACCTGAAGGAATTAGTGAATCTTAAGCTACGGAATCAGATTGATGAGATTGTATATGATGAAGAAACGAACAGACTTTCCAATGAACTCAACGAGCTACGACAACAGAAGCTGACACTGGAGCAGGAGCATGAGCAGCAAGCGAAAGTTAAGGAACGTGTCGATGAAATCATACAAATTTTAAACTCGCGGCAAGATATACTGGAACAATTTGATGATAACCTATTTAATGCGTTGGTGGAGAAGATAACCATTCTCTCACCAGCGCATTTTGTTTTTACCTTGAAAAGTGGAATGGACATAGACGAAATACTGGACTAACGAAACCATAGGCTGAAACGATCAAAAGCTAACGAGTAACTGTGGTTTGTACGACGGGAAGAATTAATCGAATCCCGTCTTTTACTCCTTCCATATAGATGGATTGTTTGTCCTGACTTAGCTGATAGCCTATGGCTTCTTCCCATTCAGATAGTAGATGCTGAATATCCTCAGTTTGATTGGTTTTGAATTGATCCATTTGAGTGAATAGATTGTTGTCCTCTGATGAACATGAAGCTTGTTCACTGGCAAGTTCTAATTGATAAAAACGTTGGCGTAATGCTTCTTTAAACCAATCTGGCCAATCTGACATAACACATTTCCCTCCCGTTGTTTGAGTGTGTGTATGTTAACTCTGATGGGGAGGGATGGCAAGTCATTTTGTTTTGTGAAGGAAGTGGCTTGCTATGTTATGTAGTTACTGATTTGACATGCAAAAAGCTTACCCCTACTCATTGGATCAAGTTGGAATAAGCCTTGAAAGTTTATCAAGCGTATTTGTCAAGTTGTTTTGTGTTTTGCTTGTTGTATTGTACGAACTGATTGCAAACCTATTAAATTAATTCTGCTAGCAACTTTAGTCTTGATCATCTAATTTGGCGACATTTACAATCTCTCTCATGAAAGATGTTACAGCATGACAATTTTCCAGATCATCCTCATCCAACATCGACCAATAATAAATAGTATTCTTATGAATACTAATATCTTGAAGAAGATGATATCTGATAAAACTAGCCCAATTCTCCTCAACCTTTCCTTCTACTACGGCATCATTGAATGATGAAATAATAATAATCATTAAAGCAAATTTTTCTTCTTTGTTTAATTCGATATTTTCATAGGCGTATAAGAATTCGGTTATTCTTGAAGAATCCGACACTTCATACTCCCAATCTTGTGAAAACTCATCAGGAGCAGGTAATTTGATTTTCTTTACAAGACCTTCAATAGCACTTTTAGTAACATACTCTGGGTATATATTCTCCATGGTTATTTCTCCTTTTTATTATTTTCCTATTCCTGAAGGATGAGCGCTGCTATATGGAAAAGCAGATCTAATTCCACCATCCTCTTTTACTATAACTCTAGCCATATCCGGTTTTATTTCAGACCCATCTGGCAAGTATCCTCTCGATTTAATAGTGGATGGTAGTGGAACTTCATGAACACCGGGGCCCTTTTTTGCTACCTCTGCAAGAAAGTCCGCTGCACTATTCTCGTCAATCCATTGGCTGATTTGGTGACCCTTTCCTCTTGCCCTATCAATAAGCTGATTGGTTTTTTTCTTTGCACCATGCTCAGAAAAAGTATGCCCATACGTTGGTGTACTTTTAGGATTTCCCCATTTGAAATTATTGGCAGCTTGTTCCGTCCCTTTAGTTTCAGGAAGCTTCTCGTTTAGTTTGCTTGGTTTCTGCGAGGCAGGTGTTCCTTCGCTCTTGCCTGACTTTGCGCCAGCAGGTTTAGAGGGCGTTGAACTATTTGGGCCCTCGCTTTTAGACATTCGATACAGATCCTTAGCACTTTGCACACTATTGGATGCTCCGGTATACGTTACCCCTGCCCCATGTGCTCCCAAAAGGGCAGATTGTACTATAATACCCACGCCTACAGGTGCTGCTACTCCTGTGCTCGTTACCAAACCACCAAAGAATCCTTCCACCACTGCACCCGTCATTTCTACGGCTCCGGCTACAGTTGTCAAGGAATGTCCGATCACTTCACCTGTTTTACGCGCCATCGGATGATCTGAGGAGTATTTCTTATTCATTATTCCAAACGAGTAATCTTCTACAACTGCGGCTGCTGCTCCTAATACAACTTCTCCACTCACATCTACAGTATACTCCAACTCGTTCGCCATCTGCTTCGCCATAATGGCTTCGTTTTCCGCATTTTGGAGCTGGCCTGCCGCCATAAGATCCCACCATGACTGAGATTCCTCTTCTTGCTTTGGCTTTGCTTGTTGAGCCATGTAGCTGTCGTAATTTGCTCTCCAGCGTTGTCTCAGATTTGTAGGAATCTGCTGATACGCATGAGCCATAGCATTCGACTCTTTCAGCAGGTTCTGAATCAGTTCCAGTGGGCCTCCAGAATTCGCTATATGACGCGCACTCGTATATGCTTTTCCTAAAATCCACTTGCTATAGTAGGCTTGTTTGGCTCGCTCATGCTCATACTCACTAATCAACCCCTGCATCGCTAAACCAGCCAAGTGTTTTAACGGATGTAAACCGCTACCCTCACTGCCTCCAACCGTTGGCGTTCCTTTACTACGAATAGGGATGGCTCCAGTTGCTTGTAACACCGTTGCCGCCACTTTACCTGCTGGCCCACCCACCGTATTCAACATCACACTGGCTACGTTCCCTACTGCTGGAATGGAGCCTAACAGTTTGGATATCGTCCCCATCAAGGCATTCGCCTGTTGAAGTGCTGCTGGAGTCGTAATTTTTGCTTTAGGGGTAGGGGCTTGGCTGCTAGATGAATCCTTTGCTGCTGATTGGGCTGCTTCATAAGCTTTTATACTCATTAATGGTGGTTCAGGTACAGGAGGGAGGTCAGCCACGAAAACGGGTGCTTTCACCGTACCTTCCTGATAAATCACTGGGGCTTTGGTATCCGTCTCGCCATCCAGCACCATGCTACTTTCTCCACCTTTTAGATGAAGGGCTGTTCCAGCTTCCAGCGATAGTTCCTCACCTGCATCGAGCTTCACATGACCACCCTGAATCTGTACATCCCCCGGACTGTTGATGGTGATGCCACCATCTTCATTTAGTGTAATTGAAAATCCATCCGAGGTGGACAGGGTCAATTCATGCTCAGACATTTCTAC
>NZ_JBITPH010000056.1:0-486 GCF_050467685.1 Paenibacillus sp. NRS-1782 | reverse complement strand
ACATAGGCATCCTGTTCGCGGTGTGTAGGCAGATACAGTTCTACTTGTTCACCGATTTCAGGCATATCGTACCAGCCACTATGTTCTTCGGCTACATATCGAGTCGCTACAGGAAACCAGCAGGCTTTGGCAGGATCTTGCTTCGGGTCGATGTCCAGTTGAAGCTGTACGAAATCCTGCTGAACCTTGAGCACCGTTCCTGTCAACGAAATTCCGGTGGCCTGATCGTTTTCATACCGGGCATAGCGAATATTCTGTTCCGCTTGAAGATCATAACGGGTACGCAGTAAGCCATCCTCTAACCGTGTCACTGCCCGAACGACGACCAGTTCTTTGCCTTGTCCAATAGGTAACGTGATAAGGTCGCCCAGTGCATAGTATTGCAAACTTTCAATTGTATAGGTGACATACGAGCCAGTACGTTGTTCTCCGGGCTTTTCCGCATCCAGTTCATGAAACGTTTTCCGTACCCGATAAAACACATCC
>NZ_JBITPH010000055.1:0-19077 GCF_050467685.1 Paenibacillus sp. NRS-1782 | reverse complement strand
GGCATAATTAGTTACGGTATCGATGGCGTCTCCATACTCATATTTACGAACCATCGAGGTGACCAGATCATCATAAGTGCGGTGAATATCTTGATAGGAACGTTTTTTCAGCTTGATATCCATTTGATAGGAATGGGAAGCAGCCTTCAGTTCAAAGGTATATACTCCCCGTGTGCAATTCACAGACATTTGCGTAACAATCCCGTGGAACAGCCTTCTCAGCGATTGTCCCTGATCATCCAACTGACGAATCACAATCGGTTCTTGCTCCATGTTCTGTCCGATGCATGCGGCTCCTTGTTCTTCAGAGAGCATACCACGGATATGTAAAAAGGTATGATCATTAATGGTACGTGTGATTTGAAGTTGATCGATGTGTTGCGGCTGAAAGGGACCATAAAAGCGTAGGCTTTCATATCCGATCCCATCTGATAATAGGCTCAAGTGAGTTCATAACTCCTTTCTAGATGTGATGATTATTTCCAATTATTGCATGTCATTTTTAATTCGGGTCTGACTATAGAAGACACGGATGGATACAACTTTGAGTCAAGACCCATATGTACCACTGAGTTTGTTGGGTATAAAACATTCTTAATCGGATACAGTTGTCCCAAGTAAGCATTCATTCAAGGTACAAAAGGGCAAGAGGAGATATTTAAATAACAGTCCAGCATATGTATATATTGGTTGAAAGAGAGATTTAGTTTACAGAATGACCCATTCGTTGGGGTATTTACTATGTGTAATACTGGAAGGGAGAGGTATGGGAAGAGGTTTATAGTATATAAAAGCTTATAAATTAGAAGGTGAGAGGGAGCATATCCTTTCCATCACCTCGAAACATATGGAGTGCTGTTCACTACTTGTTAGAAATGAAAAATAATTGACGTAACAGTGCATTTAGGTCCCTTGAAAAAGAGGTCTATTTCACCTGCCGCCGCGACAGGCACAAAAGGAAATAAAGACCACAATAGGAGCACTGGCTCGCTTTGTGGTCTTTTATATAGATTATGCATCGAAAGAATCAGGAAACGTACACTTTATATTACTTTACAGGCACACCTTGATCAAGGAATTGCTCATGTTTTGCAATCAACGTTATGTAACTATCGTTGCAACTATTAAAATAAATCCTATCACTAGACCGGCAGGGCCCCAATAATGCATAGGGATAAAAAACAGACTGTGCTGGTTTCCCATTTGATAGCGTTGCCCCGTTTCCATATCAACTAGCACTTTGTCCGAGTCGGCGTTGAGTGCTTTCCCCAGATACCAGATAATAACTCCAGACACAATGAATACAAAAGCCATCGGCAGCCGGGAATCTATTGAGTCAAGTCCTAGAGCGGATACTAAGCTCCCGACAATAACAAATAAAATCCCTGGAATAACAATATTTAAAATACCAAAACCCTTCCAAACAATCACATCAAAACTTCCTTTCTGGTTATGTTTACGTTAATAGTGAGTCCCGTATGTATATATCCGTACTTTTCTAATAATTACATATTTTTATCATCTATTAACACCTCCTTAAAACCATTACTCTCATAGTTCAAATCCAGCATATGTATTTATCGGTTAAAAGAGAGATTAACTTTACAGAATGACCCATTGGAAGCTGTATTTACAATGTGTATTTTTGGAAGCAGGTGATATGGGAGGGAAATGTAGAGTAGAAAAAAGCATATAATAGGAGGTAAGAGGGAGTATATCCTTTCCATCGTCTCGACACATGTGGAGTGCGTGGTAGTAATATATTGGGATGAGAAGCATTGATGTAGAAGGGATGGAAGGCAATTTGAGTATGTTCCTGCATTCAAAAAAACGCTTTAGGGTTGAGTGCGGGAACATATATTATTTACCTGGAGTGCTTGATAGTAGGAAGGATGCTTCTTCCGATTAATAATGAAGATAAATTTTCGAACCTCCTTTGATAGGATGTTTTTTGTATGATTTTAATTACAATTTGTTTTATTAACTGTTCAATATGTTATATTTACTTTACAATTTGTTACTCATATAATACTATAATTATTGAAAGGGGGGGAGTTCATGTTTTCATTTGGTGTTATCAGCAATCAAGTTTATTTACTGCGTGCTGAACGGAGATGGACACAAACAGATCTAGCCAAAGAACTAGGTGTAACAAGACAGACGATTGCCGCAATAGAGAACAACAAATTTGTACCTTCGCTTGAGCTTGCATTTGCCATAGCATATATATTTGAAAAAGGAATTACGGAAGTATTTCACTTTGAAGCCTATGAAGAAGACGAGGAGGAATAATATGATGGGTATTTTTATAAGCATCACTATTACGGTGGGATTATTTTTAAACCTTATTTTGTTACTTAAAGAAGGAAAGGATGAGCGGTGGAATCATATTATTAATGGCCCACTAAATATTGCATTTTCTTTATTGTTTATGGGGTACACTGTGGGTATTATTTTATCCGGGTATTTCCATTTCGACTTAACTACATACAAAATGTACTATGACTATCTTTTTTGTGGTGTATTAGTCCTCTATATCGTCCTTTTGCTGATGAGAAGAAGGACGTTGTCTTGAACTCAAGGATTATTATGACTGGATTGGACAAACCAATCATAAATAGTAATTTTGTATCGTGGCACGCCTGTTGATTAACCACAAATAAGTAATGGTTAGTTGATTTTACCTCCATCCATCATACGCGGCGGAGGTTTTTTCATGAGAACATATACTTGCTGACATATTATTGTCTAAGCCGTAGTGTATAATAATGATAAATCACTGTCGAATAAAGAAATTTTCGGATAAAATGTGGAATAAGTCTATTGGACTATTAGGCTGGTATTACGGAGTGATTTTGCATGAAGTTTTATGTCGGTGTAAAGATAGTAATTGGTTTCAATACTTAGGTAGAATAAGTGGAGTAGATAAGGGGCTATAAAGCCTTGTGGCTAAAGGTTTTGGGGATAAATATAGAAGATAGGTTGTAGGCAAACATTATTTTAAGTATACAGTGACCAATTGAAGAAAATTCATCACGCTGTTACAGTGAAAGGCGAAAACATGAGTCAATCGTGTCATTATCGAGCCGTATGATCTTGGAGTTGTAGATATAAAAACGCCTGCTGGTAATACTGCGAGGACCTATAACATGGAAAGGACATTATGCGATATCTTGCGAAAGCATAATAAAACAGATATACAGATCATCACAGATGTCTTTAAACGCTATGCTAGAAGAAAAGACAAGAACATTGCATTGCTGTGTGAGTATGGCAAGAAACTAAAGGTGGAAGGAAAACTTCAAACCTATTTAGAAGTGCTTCTATAATCAATGTATAAGAAGAAAAATTGGAGGTATACAAATGTCAAGTGCAGCACAACGTGCCGAATTACAATCTCAAATCTGGAAAATAGCCAATGATGTCCGTGGCTCAGTAGATGGATGGGATTTTAAACAATATGTTTTAGGAACGCTTTTTTATCGTTTCATTAGCGAGAACTTTTCTAGCTATATTGAAGCTGGAGACGAAAGTGTCAAGTATGCAGACCTTCCTGATGATATTATAACGAAGGAAATCAAAGAGGATGCTATTAAAACAAAAGGTTATTTCATATATCCGAGTCAGTTGTTCGCTAATATTGCAAAAACTGCTAATACAAATGAAAGCTTGAATACTGATTTGGCCTCTATCTTTTCTTCTATTGAAAGTTCAGCAAACGGTTATCCTTCTGAACTAGATATTAAAGGGTTATTTGCCGATTTCGATACGACAAGCAATAGATTAGGAAATACGGTAAAAGACAAAAACAGTCGTTTAGCTGCTGTCATTAAAGGCGTGGAAGGGCTTAATTTTGGTAAATTTGAAGATAATCACATTGACCTTTTTGGTGATGCCTATGAGTTTTTAATCTCTAATTATGCTGCCAATGCTGGAAAATCTGGAGGGGAATTCTTCACACCGCAGTGTGTATCTAAACTTATTGCTCAATTAGCAATACACAAGCAAACAACCATTAATAAAATTTATGACCCTGCAGCCGGTTCAGGTTCATTGCTATTACAAGCAAAGAAACAGTTTGATGCTCATATTATCGAAGATGGTTTTTATGGACAGGAGATTAACCATACAACTTATAACCTTGCTCGTATGAATATGTTTTTACACAACATAAATTACGATAAGTTTAATATTGCTTTAGGAAATACGCTATTAGACCCTCACTTTGGTGATGAAAAACCTTTTGATGCTATTGTATCTAATCCACCTTATTCCGTAAATTGGATTGGCAGTGACGACCCAACACTTATTAATGATGAAAGATTTGCTCCTGCAGGCGTATTAGCCCCAAAATCTAAAGCCGATTTTGCCTTTGTACTTCATACGCTTAGTTACCTTTCAAGTAAAGGTCGTGCTGCTATCGTTTGTTTCCCTGGTATATTTTACCGTGGTGGTGCAGAGCAAAAAATTAGAAAGTATCTGATTGATAATAACTTTGTTGAAACGGTTATTTCATTAGCACCTAACCTTTTTTATGGGACTTCAATAGCGGTTAATATCTTGGTTCTTTCTAAGCATAAAACCGATAATAAAACTCAATTTATTGATGCAAGTGGAGTAGATTTCTATAAAAAAGCAACGAATAATAACATACTTACAGATGAACATATTGAGCAAATAATGAAAATGTTCGACAGCAAAGAAAATATTGACCATGTTGCAAAATCCGTTGATTATGATGAAATCGTTCAAAAAGATTACATCCTATCTGTGAGCTCCTATGTGGAAGCAAAAGACACAAGGGAAGTCATTGATATAAATGAGCTGAATGCAGAAATAAAAACGACTGTAGCAAAGATAGACCAACTACGTGCTGAAATTGATGACATTATTGAGGTGATTGAACCATGATTACGCCGAATTATATAGAGAAACTCCTTGAGGGGGGTGAGGTTGAGTGGAGGGCCTTGGGGGAAGCACTAGTTCGTACAAAAGGGACAAATATTACTGCTGGACAGATGAAAGAGTTACACAAAATTAATGCAAAACTTAAAATTTTTGCTGGAGGAAAAACTATTGCGTTTGTTGATTTTGAAGATATACCTGAAAAGGATATAAACCGAGAACCTTCTATTATAGTAAAATCACGTGGCGTTATTGAATTTGAATATTATGATAAACCATTTTCGCATAAGAATGAAATGTGGTCATATCATTCTAAAAATGAAAATATTAATATTAAGTTTGTTTATTATTTTCTAAAAATAAATGAACTTTATTTTCAAAATATCGGTAGTAAAATGCAAATGCCACAAATTGCAACACCTGATACTGATAAATTCAAAATCCCAATCCCACCCCTTAAAGTACAAGAAGAAATCGTCCGTATTTTGGACGCCTTCACAGAGCTTACAGCAGAGCTTACAGCAGAGCTTACAGCAGAGCTTACAGCTCGTAAAAAGCAATATGAGTATTATCGTGATAAGTTGTTGACTCTTGACGAGGGAGAAGTTGAGTGGAAGACGTTGGGTGATATAATAATTAAAGCATATTCTGGAGCAACACCGCTTGCAAATAATACAGAATATTATAATAACGGGAGTATTCCTTGGTTAAGAACACAAGAAGTTCGTTTTGTTGATATATATGAAACAGATATGAAAATAACAGATATTGCATTGAAAAAAACTGCTGTGAAATGGGTTCCTGAAAATTGCGTTATCATAGCAATTTCTGGTGCTACTGCTGGTCGATCTGCAATTAATAAAATCCCACTTACAACAAATCAACATTGTCTTTGTTTAGAAATTAACGCAAAGAAAGCAAATTATAGATATGTGTTTCATTGGGTCAGCAGTCAGTACGAATATTTAAAAAACCTTGGGCAAGGTGCACGAGGAGACTTGAATGCTGGAATTATAAAATCTTTCAAAATCCCAATCCCACCTCTTCCAGAACAAGAGCGTATTGCATCTATTTTAGATAAATTCGACGCCTTGACATCCTCAATTACCGAGGGTTTACCATGTGAAATAGAGTTGCGTCAAAAGCAATACGAATATTACCGTAATATGCTTCTTAGCTTTCCAAAAGAGGAGGTAGAGAAGTAATATGGGTGTTTCATTAAATGAAATTGCAAAGCAGTTAAAAGATAATAATAAAAAAGTTCAGCTGATTTATGCTTTTAACGGAACAGGTAAAACTAGGCTTTCACGTGAATTCAAATTGTTAATTGCACCTAACGTAGATAGTAATACGGAGATAGAGGAATCAGAGGTAATTAATAAAAAAATCCTTTATTATAATGCTTTTACAGAAGATTTGTTTTATTGGGATAATGACTTAGAAAATGATGCTGAGCCAAAACTTAAAATCCATCCTAATTCTTTTACAAGATGGATCTTTGAAGAGCAGGGGCAAGATAGAAATATTATTTCTAATTTCCAACATTATACCGATGAAAAATTAATGCCACATTTTAATGAAGAATATTCTATTAAAGATAAGGATGGGAATAATGTAACCGTAGGAGCCTTTTCAGAAATAACCTTTTCATATGAGCGTGGTAATGATGAGCGTTCCAATAACATTAAAATTTCAAAAGGAGAAGAGAGTAACTTTGTATGGTGTGTTTTTTATTCTCTGCTTGAACAAGTTATTGATGTATTAAATGTAGCTGAACCAAGTGAGAGAGAAACAAATCAATTTGATCAGCTGGAATATGTATTCATAGATGACCCTGTAAGTTCATTAGATGATAATCGCTTGATTGAATTAGCGGTAAATTTGGCACACTTGATTAAGTCAAGTCAGTCATACCTTAAATTTATTATAACCACACATAATCCTTTATTTTATAATGTGCTGCATAATGAGTTTAAAAAGGGTACATTTAAAAAATATTTTCTTAAAAAAAATGAAGATGGAGAATATGATTTGGTTTCCCAAAGCAATGATTCTCCTTTTTCCTATCATCTTTTCTTAAAAACCGAAATTGAAAAAGCGATTGAAACAGGTCAGTTAAAGAAGTATCATTTTAATTTCTTTAGAAATATTTTGGAGAAAACATCAACATTTTTAGGTTATGACAACTGGGGAGAACTTCTACCTAAAGACACAAATGGGAATATTAATCCTTATGAGACAAGAATTATTAATATATCAAGTCATTCAAAGCATTCAGGAGACGAGATGGTTGAATTGACAGACGATGATAGACGTGTAATAAAGTATTTAATGAATAACATTAAAGAAATGTATCGATTTAAATAAGATGAAAGAAAAGAAATTTTATATAGGGGGGAAATGAATGAGCTATTTTAAACCCATCGCAGAATCAAACAACTTTATAGTTTTAGATAAATATACGAAGATCGATCAGCAAGGAGCTGATTATCAGACAGAAGCTGATTTAGAACGAGAACTCATTCAAGATTTAGTAAATCAAGGTTATGAGCATCTACCAAGTTTAACCACTCCTGAAAAAATGCTTGCTAATGTCCGAGTGCAACTGCAAAACCTTAATAATGTACAATTTTCAGAAGCTGAATGGATAAGATTCTGCGAGCAGTTTTTAGATAAACCCAGCGACAATCATATTGATAAAACACGTAAAATTCATAACGACTATATTTATGACTTTGTTTTTGATGACGGGCGTATTCAAAATATTTACATGGTAGACAAAAAAAATATCGCCAATAATAAAGTGCAGGTCATTTCCCAATTTGAACAAAAAGGAACGCAAGCTAATAGATATGATGTTACCCTTTTGGTGAATGGCTTACCTTTGGTACAAATAGAGCTTAAAAAGCGTGGAATCGCTATACGTGAAGCTTTTAATCAGGTTAATCGATATAGCAAGGAGAGCTTTAATTCAGAAAACTCTCTGTTTAAATATTTACAGATTTTCGTAATTTCCAATGGAACGGATACCCGCTATTTTGCTAATACGACCAAACGCGGTAAAAACAGTTTTGATTTTACGATGAATTGGGCTAGATCAGATAATACCCTGATTAAAGATTTAAAAGATTTCACCGCTACATTTTTTCAAAAAAATACTTTACTGAATATACTACTGAAATATTCCGTTTTTGATGCGAGCGATAACCTGTTGATTATGCGTCCTTATCAAATTGCTGCTACAGAAAGGATCTTATGGAAAATAGAAAGTTCAAACCTGGCCAAAAATTGGAGAACCACTGAAAGTGGCGGATATATTTGGCATACAACAGGTTCTGGGAAAACGCTTACGAGTTTTAAAGCAGCTCGTTTGGCTACTGAACTGGATTTTATAGATAAAGTATTTTTTGTGGTGGATAGGAAAGATCTAGATTTTCAGACGATGAAAGAGTATCAACGTTTCTCTCCTGATAGTGTGAATGGTTCAGAAAGTACCGCTGGATTAAAGCGTAACATTGAGAAAGATGATAATAAAATTATAGTGACAACGATTCAAAAACTGAATAACCTGATTAAGAGCGAAACAGAGTTACCTATATATAATAAGCAAGTGGTATTTATTTTTGATGAAGCCCACCGTTCACAATTTGGTGAAGCTCAAAAAAATATCAATAAAAAGTTTAAGAAGTTCTATCAATTTGGATTTACAGGTACACCTATTTTCCCAGAAAATGCGTTAGGTTCTGAAACGACTGCTTCTGTCTTTGGTCGAGAGTTACACTCTTATGTAATTACGGATGCCATTAGAGATGAAAAAGTTTTAAAGTTCAAAGTAGATTATAACGATGTACGTCCCAAGTTCAAAACGATCGAAACAGAAAAGGACGAGAAAAAGCTATCTGCAGCAGAAAATAAAGAAGCTTTACTGCATCCTGAACGAATCAAAGAGATTTCCCAATATATTCTTAATAATTTTAGAGTAAAAACCCATCGTCTAAACGCGAATGGAAAAGGGTTTAACGCCATGTTTGCTGTGAGTAGTGTTGACGCAGCCAAACTCTACTATGAATCATTAAATAACTTACAAAAGGGAAATAATAAACCCCTTAAGATTGCAACAATCTTCTCCTTTGCTGCTAATGAAGAGCAAAATGCTATAGGTGAAATTCTTGATGAAACTTTTGAACCTTCAGCAATGGATAGTAGTGCAAAAGAGTTTTTAAGTTTAGCCATTAAAGACTATAATGCCATGTTTAAAACCAATTACGGCGTAGAAAGTAAGGAATTTCAAAATTATTATCGTGACCTTGCTAAACGAGTAAAAGACAAAGAGATCGATTTATTGATTGTTGTAGGCATGTTTTTAACCGGGTTCGATGCTCCTACATTAAATACTTTATTTGTTGATAAAAATCTCAGGTATCATGGTTTGATGCAAGCCTTTTCGAGAACAAATCGTATCTATGATGCAACTAAAACCTTTGGAAATATCATTACGTTTAGAGATTTAGAACAAGCCACTATAGATGCTATTACTCTTTTCGGGGATACAAACACTAAAAATGTAGTGCTGGAAAAGAGCTACAAAGAGTATATGGAAGGGTTTACTGATATCGCAACGGGGGAAGCCCGGCGTGGTTATGTAGACGTAGTAAAAGAGCTGCAAGAACGTTTTCCTGATGTTGAAGATATTTCTACTGAAAAAGATAAGAAAGAGTTTGCCAAGCTTTTTGGTGAATATTTGCGTGTTGAAAATATTTTGCAGAATTATGATGAGTTTTCAAGTCTAAAAGCTTTACAAACAGTAGATCTCAATGACTCTGAGGCTTTGGAAAATTTTAAATCTACTCACTATATGGGTGATGAAGATATAGCTGCCATGCAAGAAATTAATGTACCAGAAGAAAGAACGATTCAAGATTATCGTTCATCCTATAATGATATTCGTGATTGGCTTCGTCGTGAGAAAAACGGAAAACAAAAAGACAATTCCTCTATTGATTGGGATGATGTTGTCTTTGAAGTGGATCTTCTAAAATCCCAAGAGATCAATTTAGATTATATTCTTGAACTTATTTTTGAAAATAACAAAAAAATAAAAGATAAAGAATCGTTGGTTGAAGAGGTACGTCGTTTAATTCGTTCGAGTGTAGGGAACCGTGCGAAAGAAAGTTTGGTCGTCGATTTTATTAATCAAACAGACTTGGATAATATTCAAGATAAAGCAAGTATTATTGATGCCTTCTTCTCATTTGCTCAAAAGGAGCAAAAACGTGAAGCTGAAGAATTGATTACTACTGAAAGTCTTAGTGAAGAGGCCGCAAAAAGATATATTTTAAATTCATTGAAAAAAGAATATGCTAGTGAAAATGGAACGGAGCTTAATGAAATTCTTCCTAAAATGAGTCCTCTTAATCCTCAGTATTTAACAAAAAAACAGAGCATTTTTCAGAAAATTTCTGCCTTTGTAGATAAATTTAAGGGAGTAGGTGGAAAGATTTAATAAATCTAAAATAGAAAGTACAATGTGGAGAATGGCAGAATTCAAATATTAAGTAACTCAAATACACGGCAGATTGTCAGAATCTTCAAAGGGTTGGACAAAGAAACTGAGAAGTATAAGCGGGAACGATAAAGAAGCTAAGTACGACATCCGAGAATGGTCGCCAGATCATGAGAAAATGGGCAAAGGTGTCACGTTATCTAATGAAGAGATTGTTGAGCTGCGGGATTTGTTGAATAAGTTAGAGTTGTAGATTGAATTTGTCTCAAGGAGTTGAGCTTTCTTGAACTTGGATCAAGTACTATATATCTTAAAAACAGAATTCCCAGACAAAGCTATTGACCTGTCTGAGAGCTTGGAGCTTATAAAAGAAGTACTTAATGATACAATGAACAGTATAAACCATAAGTCAAACGACGCTTTCACTAAAAGAGACTTTGCCGCTAGACGGCAGTATGACGATATGGCGGTATTTATTCACGATTATGAACAGCAGATTGATCAGTTTGTGGCTAATCTTAGTGTAGAGGCTATTGATTTAGCCAATGAAGACCACGATACAGATGAAGAAACCGAAAAGAATAAAATCCCCAATTATGCTGACTACATGGTGGATTTTAACGTGGAACATACTTTGTATGAGAATTTTACGCATAAGAGGCCGTTTGCCTTTCGAATTAACGAAAACCAATTAATAGAAGTAAAGACTTGGCAAGAAATGCTTAAAAAAACTGCCGAGTTATTGCTTACTATAGATAGCGAAAAGTTTCTTACTTTTGAACATATGCCTGGTATGAATGGAAAGAAAAATAAGTATATCTCAACGAAACAAGAAGGGATAAGGAAACCTCAGTTAATCTTAGATAAAGTATATATAGAAACACATATGAGCGGGAATGGTATACGAAATATATTGCTGAAGATGCTGAAAGCGTATGGGTTTAAGGCTACGGATTACAAAGTATATTTTCGCGCAGATTATACTGAGTTGAATCAGGAGTAATTTACATTGTATTTCCAAAACGGCCGAGGGTATATACCCCTCGGTTTTTCTTGTTCTCCTTAAAGTCTTGTCCTCATGTAAACAATTCTCTGAGCTTAACTCTTGCAATACGAACGTATATTCGTTATAGTATATACGAACACCAGTTTCTATTCGTTGGAGCAAACGAGAAGGACTAGGATTGCTCGATCCAAATCATAAAATTTTCACTCAAACCAACAAATAGGAGGCCAAAATTTGTCCAGTAATCCAACACGAAATCAATACCAAATCAAACTGTTCCATTTTAACGAGATCACCCATGTAGGCAACCAACTTTGTGCGCTACCATCTCGCACTCGTCTTATCACCGTATCGAACAGCATCTATCTCGATCAACTCAAGCGAGTCGTAGCAGAACGTGATCCTTCCACCGATGTTACCGAAGTCATCTTTATGTTCAAAGCTGATCAAATTGACGAAGATGATCCAGCTCAACTTGCCTTGTTTGAACGTATGCTGCGAGAGGGTATCTACTATAATGGAAGGAAGTATGTCCGTTCGATCAAATCGCCTGCTATGGGACGTACACAGCGAACAGAATTTATCCAAGAAAAATATGTTGCTGATCTGTATCGACGCATTACACTCGGTAAAATGTCACCGCTCACCAATATCCATAAGTGGGAAGCAGCCTTGGGTGTGAGTCGTTCAGCAGCACAACCAGTACCGTACATTCCACGTATAGTTGTTATTCCAGATTATGAAAAGGAAACGATCATTGAGGATGTATGGAAAGTGGAAAAGTGTGTTGAGGATTCGGAGCAACAAAAGTTGATATTCGATGAAAAGACGAAGCAACGTGAATATTTCAAAGCGAAGAAAGAATTGAAGCCATCTAAGAAACAATTACATAAGTTAGAGCGTATACCGAATAAAACGATCCCATGGAATGGTCGCACGAAGTCTGTTTCCGATCCAAAAGACTATAGAACATTCAATGGGTGGAATAAACAGAATCGTCGTGTGAAGCTAGAAGCAATTCCTTTCCCTGCTCGTTCAGTTATGTATAATGACAAACTATACCCTTGCTATTCCATCGAGCAAACAGAAGAAATCCCAATCATAGCAATCAATGAAGAGTCCATTGGATTTAAGAGAGTCGAATATCCGAAGTATGAAAATAAGAATGTCCAGTTTTTTGATGGTCAAGGTCTAATGAGCTTCCAGTTTGCAGAGCGTATCGGACAGCATTTGAACCTAACCTATTCACCTAATGCAGTTCAGGGAAGACTTCCATATATTAAAGGTAACTTTATCCGGTTCGATCTGATGAAATGGTTCAAGGAAAATAGCATCACAGAAATAAAAGATGTTTTCGGTGAATCACATCCAATTATCGACAAACAGGGACGTCCTATTGATCTCATCCTCACCAAATCCTGTTTCAAAGCATGGCATCAATACAGTGAGGGAGAAGCTAAGCCTAAATGTTTGTTCGAGAGTATAACGGAATATGAAGCATTACTGAAAGTACATAATCATAATCACTTTTGGGTCGCCAATTATGCGAAGCCAGCATACCAAATGAACGCCTACACACCACTGACATACCAGTATATTCATGCGCTGAATCTTACACTGAACGATTTATATCAATTAGCTACGCCTCTAATGGATGTCATCAAACGAGTATTACATGGACAAAAGAATGACATCCATGGAAAGTGGCTTCGAGATATTGCTTACACGAAAGCGTTCCTACATATGCTAGTCCAAGAACCCGATGAACCCAAAGATGTAGATGAAGAACCCGATGAACCTGACGATGAAATAGAACTTGGTCAGAAGAAACAATTTATAAATGAAATTATCCAAGCTATAGATTTGAATGAACTGATGATGTATGACGGTAATGTCCGAAAATTTATCGTTAAGCAAGCCATGCAGAAGGTACAGGATATGTTGAAAGGTCGCATCCCGATTCGAGGTAGCTACTTTTATCTAACAAATGATCCGATTGCGTTTATGGAGCATGCAAGCGGAAAACCAGTAATAGGTGTGTTAAAGAAAAATCAGGCTTTTATGAATCGGAAACAGGGAACTCACGCTCTATTCCGGTCACCGCTAACGATATTTAATGAAGTCGGTAAGCTAGATTTTGTACAAGTACATAACCGATATATACGTCATTTAGATAACGTGATTGTGCTTAACTGTTGTGATTTAACACTGGCAAGACTCGGACTAGGAGATGTGGATGGGGACACAGCTCTCTGTACCAACGATCCCACCATACTCTCAGCAGTGATCGATGCTCCTACAATCATCAATGAAGATGATAAAAAAGTAGCTGCCCCTGTACCGAATAATATGGATAGTATCATCAAGATGGAATTGAAGAGTCTACATAACCTGACTGGTAGATGTACGAATGTGAATACCTATTTTCAGAATCTGGCTTTGGAAAAAGGGAGCCTGCAAGCACGGGTTTTGGAAAACTCAGTTTTAAAATTTCTCCAAGGTCAAATTATTGATGCGACCAAAAATGGATTGGAAGTAGAGATTCCATATGTGCTGGATCGTCTGGCTATCCAAATGCCGTATTTCTTTCGTTTTGCGAAGGGTGGCAAGGCAGAGGATTATCAGCACTCGACGAAATCGCCGTTTAATCAATTTTGTGTCAAGGCAGAAAAGTACATAGATGACAAGTTCCAGATGAAAGATGGCAAACTGGATCAGTCTATTTTGGGCATCGAAAGTACGAGACAATTATTACAGGATATGAACAAGGTTAGCCAGACTAAGTTTCTGGATCATCTAGCCCACATTGAACCACTGTATAAAAAATACAATAAGCAGAAAAACCAAATTAATCATCGCCAAAAGGAATTTAACGAACTGAAAAAATGGGAACGGGATAATGATACCCGGAAAGCGATCAGTGCTGAATACGCCAAGTTAAGAGAGAAGTACAAGACTAAATGTGAGGAGATTTGTCCGTACCCTTCGATACTTGCGAGTGTAGCTGTTGAGATCGCTTATCAAACTTATGGAACCTACTCCTTTGCATGGCTGTTTGTAGATGGGCTACTGGAAAATCTGAAGCAGCATGAGCATGTGATGAAGAGGGAAGTACGAAAGGTGAACCGGCTGACGAATCGAAATGTGGAAGGTAAGGAGCTTACCATTCAAGCTGGTATCGCTACCATAGATAATGTGGAGTTTCCATTCCATGTGCCGGATGGTGTGTATTCATTATTTGAAATTATGGGGCAATATTTTATATGGTACGAAGCTGAACGGGAAACCGTAGTACAAACCAGTCATACGCCTTCTTTGCTGGATGGGAAAAGTACAAGACGAATATTGAGGAATTATTCGCTTGGCTTCAGCACTTTAAAAAAGTCGGAGGAAGAATCGCAGTTGGTTGCTGACCAGGTATTGGGCAAGAAATTACAGATTCAGGTGGTCGAGTACCGATATGTCCATATTGTAGATGAGCAGGGGAAAGTGAAGTGTATCATTCCGAGGGATCAGGTCATTCGTCGAGATGAGGGGTTATCCTTCTTTGATTTTGACGGTGCGACAATTGAATTTATCACGATTCAGAAAGTAACGAAATCAAGCTTTAAGGCTATAGTCAATATTGAATAAATTGATTCATAGGTCTGTCATGATTTGGCGCCTGTTAACACGGGCGCTTGGGTGACATCTGATGTATAGGTGTGATTTCACAATGACAGGAGTGAATCTGAATGAGCTATTTTTATTGTTATGATATTAATCTGTTTAATTATCTGACGAGTAAGGGGTTCTCGTTTATAACGAAGGCACGACACTATAAGACGAATGTTTTATTTTCCATGTATCTGAAAACGCCAGAACTATCTGTAGCCATTGATGAATGGGAAGCAACAAATCATTAAAATGTAGATGTTAGAAATCATGTGAGGAGCGTTTTATGAGAATTGATGATTATAAGCCCAAACAAAATGTAACAGAGAAAATAAATGGGGAGGAGGCTGAATGGAAAAATGGAGATATCATTTTAATCAGTAGTGGCACGGCATCGGGCAAATCCTTCTTTATCCGAAACAAGCTGGAAGAATTAGCCGATCAGCAAAATGTGAACATACTTTTATTAGTCAATCGGAAGAATTTGTACGATCAGAATAAGGAGGCTATCGAAGACTCCTCAAGAATCAAAGTTGAATTATATCAAACGATTGAAAATCGGCTAAACAATGACGAGGAGTACGATTTTTCTCCCTATACATACATTGTGTGTGATGAGTCGCATTACTTTACTACGGACAGTGGATTTAATGATAATTCCGATGATTCTCTTCAAGCTATACTCGGTCTACAATCTCAAATTAGGATTTTTATGTCCGCAACGGGCCATGTGTTATTCTCTTACATAAAGGATCAATACAGACGCAAACTCAAACAAACTGGAAATAAAATATGGTCTTACTCCATTCCAAGAAAATTCAATCAAATCGCATCATTATCCTTCTATACAGACTTTTATTCTATAGAAAAATGGATTGAGCTTAAATTCAACAAAGCTGACGATAAAATCATATATTTTGCAAGCAGTATCCAAAAGGCTTATGAGCTTCATCTCAAATATGACAATTCATTATTCGTATGTAGTAAAAGCAGCAGCAAAAACAGAAAGTATCTCAAACATGTAGATGATGATCAAGTGGAGTCTATGGTCAAGCAAAATAGGTTTGACTGTAAATATTTATTCACCACGACGGTGCTCGATAATGGTTTTGATTTGAAGGATGAGCAAATTAAATTAATTGTTTGCGATCTATTTGATGTGGATACGATGCTACAGTGTATTGGGCGAAAGAGGTTCAAGAATGACCAGGATAAGGTTCATGTGGTGTTGCTGAATAGAAATAATCGAAATTTGAATAATTACTTGAATTCAGTCCAGATGAAACTGGATGAAGCAGACGCTTTTATTCATGGTGGGGTTGAAGAATGGAAAAAGCTAGTGGGTAAATTTTCGAGGAAATCCAATTACATCATTAAAAATAATGTTTCGAGTGATGGCAAATATATATCGAAGAAGACAGTGTCCAGAGTGAAATATCTTCAAGCCGTTGCTACAAGAGATCGGATCAAAGCTATGCTGGACAGTAATAGGGAAACGAATGAGTATAGAGAAGCAACGGGAGGGAAAAAGGAGAGCGATGCCTATATGATGTATATTTCAAACTTGTTACATAAAAATAGGATTACGGTACTTGAAAAGATGTTTGATCAAGAAGAATTATGTAGCTATTTAGATACAATTGTTGGTAAAAGAATATACAAAGAGGGTCAAAAACAAGTCATTGAAAAATTTGATATCAAGGATTATCGAGGTAGATTACAAAAGGATATTAGCCAATTACAAACCTACCTCCAATCGAACCGATCAAAATATGCGATTGCTAGTTTTTCAGATAACCGAAAAAAGCTAGAAGATGGAAGCAACAATCCCCATAAAGGGAAGCGATATTGGTTAATCAGCAAATTTAACGAATAGTCGTTGTAACAAAAAAATCAAGTTTTTCTCATTTTCGATAATGCCAAAAATGTAGTACATATAAGGATTTTTTTAATCTTGGACAGCAAATTGTGGAGTAATGCTATATATATACATGTATCCATGATTTGCTGTCCAGATGATAGATAAGTCAATAAAATCAACCGTTTTATGAATTAAGGAAAGTTAGAAATTTGCGAACAAAGTATTTATAATATGCCGCAAAGGGGCTGGGTGTGGGGGGGGAAACGGTGGCAGGCGATACTACTGTTTACGAAGCGTAGCGAAGTGGTTTTATCGCGGTTTTAGTTTCCCCTATCCCACGTATAGATCATACATAGACTTGGTAGGATTCATGGACAATTCAGAGTCATATTATTATTGGCTGTATTTATCGCTTTAAAATTTTCGTATTTCATATTGAATTTTACCTTGTTGAATACTGACTGCTATTTGCAAAATTTTAAACTACACGAATTGAGGACTTGAGTAAAATGTGTCACGTGACACAATGAGCAGATTTACAAGTACAAATTAGATTACACGGGAACTCTGGCTATGAGCTAGGGTTCCTTTTTCATTTAGAGAGGAGCAACAAGATTGCTATTAATTTTACAAGCAATAATCATAGAAATATTAAGATTTATTACTGTAGTTGGTGTGTTTTTCACCTGGATGTGGATTGCAGCCTTTTTAAAAATGAAGGTAGAAAGGGGGATGAAGTGGATTGGAAATCAAATTCGTAAACGTAGAAACTTTAATTCCGTACATAAAAAACGCCAGAAATAATGAGAAAGCTGTAGATTATGTAGCAACGAGTATTGAGAGTTATGGTTTTAAAAATCCAATTCTGATTGACAGTAACAATGAAATCATAGCAGGTCATACTCGTCTGTTAGCAGCTAAGAAGCTTGGACTAAAGGAAGTACCAACTATATTAGTGAATGATTTAACACCAGAACAGGTCAAAGCTTTCAGAATAGCCGATAACAAAACGGCTGAGTATGCAGATTGGAATTTTGAATTGTTGGCGCAGGAAATGAAAGAATTAAAACTGGCTGATTATGATCTTTCTTTAACTGGATATGATATGAGTGAGTGTGAGAAGTTGCTGGATACATTGCATGAAGATACAGCCGATGAGGAAGATAATTTTAACGTAGAAGAAGCATTACCTGAACATCCAATTACTCGTAAGGGTGACATTTGGCTACTTGGTAAGCATAGGCTCATCTGTGGAGACTCGACTAATCCGCAGGATATTGCAACGTTGATGGATGGCAAGAAGGCACAACTCATTGTGACTGATCCACCCTACAATGTGGACTATACAGGTAAGACGAAGGATGCATTGAAAATTGAAAACGATAAGATGGATAACGACCAATTTTATGATTTCCTATTGGCTGCTTATACTCAAATGTATGAAGTAGCTGATGATGGAGCAAGTATTTATGTATTTCATGCGGATAGTGAAGGTTTGAACTTTAGGAAGACATTTATTGAAGCTGGATTTAAACTAGCACAGTGTTGTATATGGGCCAAACAAGCGATGGTAATGGGTAGACAAGATTATCACTGGATGCACGAACCCGTATTATATGGTTGGAAGCCGACAGGTGGACACTACTGGAACAGTGATCGGAAGCAGACAACCCTTTGGCAATTTGATCGTCCCTTCCGGAATGAATATCATCCCACGATGAAGCCGATTCCCCTGATTAGCTACCCGATTAAAAATTCCAGTAAGCTTGGTGACATCGTGTTTGATCCTTTTGGTGGTTCAGGTTCAACGTTGATTGCTTGTGAGGAAACGGATCGAATTTGCTATACCAGTGAGCTTGATCCCAAATATGTGGATGTGATTGTGAACCGATATATTGCCCACGTTGGAAGCGATAGTGGTGTATATTTGATTCGGGATGGTAAGCGGTATAGCTATCATGAAGTTGTTGCTGAGTCGGCAAGGTCAGAGGTATCATGTGCTGACTAAACCGAAAGGGTGATTGAGTTGGGTAAGGCAAAAGTGAATATGGTGATTCGATTCCTAAAGGGCATGCAAGCCGAAAAGGTAAATGTGCTAGGGGCTGAGGAAGCTCGGGAGGATAACGTGTTGATTCAGAAGGTGATTGA
>NZ_JBITPH010000054.1:0-21171 GCF_050467685.1 Paenibacillus sp. NRS-1782 | reverse complement strand
ATTTTCCCGGTTCATCCGGGGCTTTATGGCACGGCAGCAAGGAACCAGTTAACCAACGGAAACATGAACAGCCTGTGTGGAACCCTTGCGCGGTTTAATTCCGAAGCGTGCCATATTAGGATAATGGAATCATTGTCCAATTTTTTTGTTGAACAATTACAATAAAAGACTTATAATGTAAATGTATATAACTACCTGTAAAAAAACTTTATTGATCATGAATACTCTAATAGTTTCTATACATACTGGTTGATTGATAAAGCGTGCAGGAAAAAAATCAAAGAAAGTGGGCTTATGAGTATGAAAAACATTAAAAAAGCTTCATTATTATCTGTTTTGTCTTTAGCTGTTGCCATTCCATTAACTGCTTCTGCCGCAGCCACTACGGATGTTACACCAGCTACAACTGATTCAGCAGCAGTTTCCCAATCTGCAAACACATCGACTGATGTGACTACACCAACAGTAGGGGATCATGTTATTACTCCTCAACAAACGATGTCTGTGTTTGACACAACATTATCCGGTCAAACACAGACATCGTATTTTTCCATTCCTGCGGGATTGGGTTATGTTAAATTATGGGTAAGGAATACAGGTAGTGAAGCGATTAAATTCGCCGTACACAAAGGCTCAGCTAGTGGTTCGATTATGAGTGGAACTGAAGTAAAGATAGCTCCCGGAGACACTTTTAGTTGGATTAGCAGTTCAGCTTGGCCTACTGGCGAATTTTATGCTACTTATAATACGAGTAATACTAAAATGTCAGGTCAAGCTTACGGTAAACTAGCATCGTCAAGAAATGAATTGTAATTCAAATACAAGTGCTGTAAGCTGATTTAGCATTGAGTGATATGCCCCTGCTGCATAGTTCTATATTATGTAGTAAGGGGCATTTATTATAAGTAAGGATAACTCTAAAAAAGTGAGCATTTCAAAGAATGTGCCAATAGTTTAATGCAACTTTAAAATTTTGCAAATAATAGTCCAATTCAGCAAGATTAATTTCAACCTGTAAATCAAAAATTTAAAAATAAGCAACATGACTACAAATGAATAAGTGTCTTGGGTATGAGGTAAACATCATTTCTCCATTTCTCATTTCATTCTTTCTAAGTTTAGGCTATATCAATGGACTGACCCCAGTTTCCCCTATATATAGAAAAGTAGGGTCACGTCAACTATCATGTTCAAAAAATAAAATGAAGACAGCCAACGATGTTGGATGGCTACGGAAAGAAATAATTTGTTTACAAATTTTTGTTGACGGCTTCTTTTGATCTTTACATCTGTACCACATAAGGGGAAACTCTCTCACCATCTCGATAAAAACCACTTCGCTACGCTTCGTAAACGGTATTCATCGACCTGCCGCCGTTTCCCCTCTTGCCTTCGGCAATTCACCCTTTTGCGGCTCAATTTTGGTTTGTCTCATTTTTTTGCTTTTTTACATTTCATAAAACGGTTGATTTTATTGACTTTTCTATCATCTGGACAGCAAATCATGGATACATGTATATATATAGCATTACTCCACAATTTGCTGTCCAAGATTAAAAAAATCCTTATATGTACTACCTTTTTGGCAATATCGAAAATGAGAAAAATTTGATTTTTTTGTTACAACCGACTATTCGTTAAATTTGCTGACTAACCAATATCGCTTCCCTTTATGGGGATTGTTGCTTCCATCTTCTAACTTTTTTCGGTTATCTGGAAAACTAGCAATCGCATATTTTAGTTGATTCGATTGGAGGTAGGATTGTAATTGGCTAATATTCTTTTGTAATCTGCCTCGATAATCCTTGATATCAAATTTTTCAATGACTTGTTTCTGACCCTCTTTGTATATTCTTTTACCGACTATCGTGTCTAAATAGCTACATAATTCTTCTTGCTCAAATCGTTTCTCAATCAACGTGATTTTATTTTTATGTAATAAGTTCGAAATGTACATCATATAGGCATCGCTTTCCTTTTTCCCTCCAGTTTCCTCCCTGAAATTATTGGTTTCTCTATTCTGATCCAGCATTGCTTTAAGCCGATCTCTCGTAGCTACAGCTTGAAGATATTTAACTCTGGACACTGTCTTCTTCGATATATATTTGCCATCACTTGTTGCGTTGTCTTTAATGATGTAATTGGATTTCCTCGAAAATTTACCCACTAGCTTTTTCCATTCCTCAACTCCACCATGTATAAAAGCGTCTGCTTCATCCAGTTTCATCTGGACTGAATTCAAGTAATTATTCAAATTTCGATTATTTTTATTCAGCAACACCACATGAACCTTATCCTGGTCATTCTTGAATCTCTTTCGCCCAATACACTGTAGCATCGTATCCACGTCAAATATATCGCATACAATTAATTTAATTTGTTCATCCTTCAAATCAAAACCATTATCAAGCACCGTCGTCGTGAATAGATATTTACAGTCAAACCTATTTTGCTTGATCATGGACTCCACTTGATCATCATCTACATGTTTGAGATACTTTTTGTTTCTGCTGCTTTTACTGCATACGAATAGTGAATCGTCATACTTCACATGAAGCTCAAAAGCCTTTTGAATCGTGTCTGCAAAATATATAATTTTATCGTTATCTTTATTGAATTTGCGCTCAATTAGTTTTTCTACTGCATAAAAGTCTCTGTAGAAGGATAACGATGCAATTTGATTGAATTTTTTTGGAATGGAGTACGTCCATATTTTATTACCTTTTTGTTTGAGTTTGCGTCTATATTGATCCTTGATATAAGAAAATAACACATGACCCGTTGCGGACATAAAAATCCTAATTTGAGATTGCAGACCGAGTATGGCTTGAAGGGAATCATCCGAATTATCATTAAATCCACTGTCCGTAGTAAAGTAATGCGACTCATCACACACGATATATGTATAGGGAGAAAAATCGTACTCTTCGTCATTGTTTAGCTGGTTCTCAATCGTTTGATATAATTCAACTTTGATTCTTGAAGAATCTTCGATGGCCTCCTTATTCTGATCGTACAGATTCTTTCGATTGACCAATAAAAGTATGTTCATATTTTGCTGATCCGCTAATTGTTCCAGCTTATTTCGAATAAAATAGGATTTACCTGATGCCGTCCCACTGCTTATTAAAATGATATCTCCATTTTTCCATTCAACTTCCTCCCCGTTTATCTTCTCAGTTACATTTTGCTTTGGCTTATAATCATCAATTCTCATAAAATGCTCCTCACATCATTTCTAACATCTACATTTTAAAGATTTGTTGCTTCCCATTCATCAATGGCTACAGATAGTTCTGGCGTTTTCAGATACATGGAAAATAAAACATTCGTCTTATAGTGTCGTGCCTTCGTTATAAATGAAAAACCCTTCTTCGTCAAAAAATTAAACAAATGGATATCGTAACAATAAAAATAGCTCATTTAGGTTCACTCCTCTCATTTGTGGTTCGCACCCATATATTAGATGTCACCCAAGCGCCCGTGTTAACAGGCGCTATATGTGTCACGTGACACTATTTACTCCATGGCCAGCAATTCATCCAGTATGTCATCCGTTGAAACATGATTCTCTTTGGCAATATGATCTAATTGCTGCTTATAGAATTTGATTTCTTCTGTTAACATTTTCAATGATTTGTCCTCTAAAGAATCGCTATATTTTTTACATTTTATCAATTCATCCTGAAAGCTATGTAGATTCCATTTTTCTTCGATGTTGATATCAGAGTAAAAAAGTTCATTTCGCATCTCATCCCAAAACTTCTCAACCATCCACGGCCTGAATTCGGAATCAAAATGATCTTTATTTTTTTCCAAATCATAAACAACTGCAAAATCAATATCTTCTTCTGTTATGTTGGAGATATGAAGATGATTGACAATACAATCCATTTGAGCGGTTAAAGCGAATCCTCTATTTGTAGAAACAATCACAGAGCCAAGTCCTTTATAATTCAAAATAGGCGAGATGATTAAACCGTAATGCCAACCATCCACCCAATTTTTGACCTCGTTCACGGTTAGCTTTTCTTTTTTTATGTCATGCTTCTCCCAAAATGAACTGTGAAATTTCAACTGATAGTTTTCAAAATGACTTTCTTCTCTCTGTGAACCGTTTTCATTAAGAAACTTTGATGTCGGTTTGTTTTTTAGCAATCTGTTCAAAAACGATTCCATTTTCAATAGTTGCTTGGCATGACCATCTGAAATATACCCCTCTGCAATCCAATCGTGAATAAAAGGTAATAGTTTCAATAGTCTTAAGCGGCTTGTAACAAAGGCTCTGTTTTTGCTTACTTTTTTTGCAATTTGGTCATGCGTGTATCCTCTTTGTACATACTCATAAAATGCATGAGCTTCTTCAATAGGAGTCATTTGTTCCCGTTGGATATTTTCAATGACAGATAAATGAAAAGCTTCCTCATCGCTCAATTCCTTTACTTTCACTGCAATCGTATCCAGTCCAGCCATTTGACTTGCTCGATATCTGCGTTCCCCTTGAACAATTTCATACTGACTTCCCTGTGGTCTGACCAATATAGCTTCTTGTAAACCATCGCTTACAATGGATGCTGCCAGTTCCTGCAAAGACTCCTCGTTAAAATGCTTACGTGGCTGATTCGGGTTGGTAACGATCTGGCTTAATTTTAATGTGATGTTCAAATGATGATATCTCCCTTATGTTTGGATTCGTATATATAACGTTCTAGCTGTCACCCAAGCGCCCGTGTTAACAGGCGCCTATCATGACAGACCTATGATTTAATTTAGTCGATATGGACTATCGCCTTAAAGCTTGATTTCGTGACTTTCTGAATCGTGATAAATTCAATTGTCGCACCGTCAAAATCTAGTAAGGATAACTCCTCATCTCGACGAATGGCCTGATCTCTCGGAATTATACATTTCCTTTCTCCATGCTCATCTACAATATGAACATAGCAATGCTCGACCACCTGAATCTGTAGTTTCTTGCCCAATACATCGTCAGCTATCAACTGGGATTCTTCCTCCGACTTTTTCAATGTGCTGAAGCCAAGCGGATAATTCCTCAATATTCGTCTTGTACTTTTCTCGTCCAGCATAGAAGGCGTATTACTAGTTTGTACTACGGTTTCCCGTTCAGCTTCATACCCAATGAAATACTGCCCCATAATTTCAAATAATGAATAAACACCGTCCGGCACATGGAATGGAAACTCCAGATCATCTATGGCAGCGATGCCAGCGTGAACGGTAAGCTCCTTGATTTCCACATTACGATTGGTGAGTCGGTTCACCTTTCGTACTTCCCTCTTTATGACATTTTCATGCAGCTTTAGATTCTCCAGTAGCCCATCTACAAACAGCCATGCAAAGGAGTACGTTCTGTAGGTTTGATATGCGATCTCGACAGCAACACTAGCAAGTATCGAAGGATAAGGACAGATCTCTTCACACCGAGTTTTGTATTCCTCTCTTAACCTGGCGTATTCAGCACTGATCGCTTTCCGAGTATCATTATCTCGTTCCCATTTTTTTAGCTCATTAAATTGCATACGTCGATAATCAATTGGTGTTTTCTGCTCATTGTATTCTGTATACAACGGTTCAATACGAGCTAGATAATCCAGAAACTTGCGCTGACTAACCTTGCTCATATCCTGTAACAATTGTCTCGTGCTTTCGATGCCCAAAATAGACTGATCCAATTTCCCATCTTTCAACTGGAACTTGTCATCTATGTACTTCTCCGCCACAACGCAAAATTGATTAAACGGCGATTTCGTCGAGTGCTGATAATCCTTCGCTTTACCACCCTTTGCAAAACGAAAGAAATACGGCATTTGGATAGCCAGACGATCTAGCACATAAGGAATCTCTACCTCTAGCCCATTTTTCGTGGCATCAATGATTTGACCTTGAAGGAATTTAAGGACAGAGTTTTCCAAAACCCGCGCTTGCAGATTCCCCTCTTCCAAGGCTAAATTCTGAAAATACGTATTCACATTCGTACATCTACCCGTCAGGTTATGTAGACTCTTTAGCTCCATCTTGACGATGCTGTCCATATTATTTGGTACAGGAGCAGCTACTTTTTTATCATCTTCATTTATGATCGTAGGAGCATCAATCACTGCATTGAGTATGGTGGGATCATTGGTACATAGAGCCGTATCTCCGTCCACATCTCCGAGTCCAAGTCTTGCCAGTGTTAAATCACAACAGTTCAGAACAATCACATTATCTAAATGACGTATATATCGGTTATGTACTTGTACAAAATCTAGCTTGCCAACTTCATTAAATATCGTTAACGGTGAACGGAATAGCGCATGCGTTCCACGTTTCCGATTCATAAAAGCCTGGTTCTTCTTTAGCACACCTGTAACTTGATATCCGCTGGCATGCTCCATAAACGCAATCGGATCATTGGTTAGATAAAAGTAGCTACCTCGAATTGGGATGCGACCTTTCAACATATCCTGTACTTTCAGCATCGCTTGCTTCACGATGAATTTACGGACATTCCCGTCATACAGCATCAATTCATTCAAATCTATAGCTTGGATAATTTCAATTATAAATTGTTTCTTCTGGCCCCGTTCTATTTCATTTTCCTGTTCGTCGGGTTCTTCATCTACATCTTTGGGTTCATCGTCTTCTTGGACTAGCATATGTAGGAACGCTTTCGTGTAAGCAATATCTCGAAGCCACTTTCCATGGGTGTCATTCTTTTGTCCATGTAATACTCGTTTGACGACATCCATTAGAGGCGTAGCTAATTGATATAAATCGTTCAGTGTAAGATTCAGAGCATGAATATATTGGTATGTCAGTGGTGTGTAGGCGTTCATCTGGTATGCTGGTTTCGCATAATTGGCGACCCAAAAATGGTTATGGTTATGTACTTTAAGTAATGCTTCGTATTCCGTTATATTTTCAAACAAACATTTAGGCTTAGCTTCTCCCTCACTGTATTGATGCCATGCTTTGAAGCAGGATTTGGTGAGGATGAGATCAATAGGACGACCCTGTTTGTCGATGATCGGCTGTGATTCATCAAAAACATCTTTTATTTCTGTGATGCTGTTTTCCTTGAACCATTTCATCAGATCAAATCGGATAAAGTTACCTTTGATATATGGTAGCCTTCCCTGAACTGCATTAGGTGAATAGGATAGGTTAAGATGCTGTCCAATACGCTCTGCAAACTGGAAGCTCATTAAACCTTGACCATCAAAAAACTGGACATTCTTATTTTTATACTGTGGATACTCCACTCGCTTGAAACCGATGGATTGTTCATTGATCACGATGATTGGGATTTCTTCCGTTTGCTCGATGGAATAGCAAGGGTATAGTTCGTCATCATACATAACTGAACGAGCAGGAAAAGGAATCTCTTCTAGCTTCACACGACGATTCTGTTTATTCCATCCGTTGAAAGTTTTATAGTCTTTTGGATCAGGAACGGACTTTGTACGACCATTCCACGGGATTACTTTGTTCGGTATACGATCTAACTTATGTAATTGTTCCTTGGATGGCTTCAATTCTTTCTTCGCTTTGAAATATTCACGTTGCTTCGTCTTTTCATTGAATATCAACTTCTGTTGCTCCAAATCTTCAGCACACTTTTCCACTTTCCATACATCCTCAATGATCGTATCTTTTTCATAATCTGGAATAACGACAATGCGTGGAATGTATGGCACACGCTGTGCTGCTGAGCGGCTCACACCCAAAGCTGCTTCCCACTTATGGATGTTGGTGAGTGGTGGCATTTTTCCAAGTGTAATGTGTCGATACAGATCGGCGACATACTTTTCTTGGATAAATTCTGTTCGCTGTGTACGTCCCATCGCAGGTGATTTAATTGAACGAACATATTTCCTTCCATTATAGTAGATGCCCTCTCGTAATATACGTTCAAACAGAGCAAGTTGGGATGGATCATCTTCGTCAATTTGATCAGCTTTGAGCATGAAGACGACATCGGTAACATTGGTGAAAGGATCACATTCTGCTACGACTCGTTTGAGTTGATCGAGATAGATGCTGTTCGATACGGTGATGAGACGAGTGCTGGATTGTGGCGCACAAAGTTGATCGCCTACATGAGTGATCTCGTTAAAGTGGAACAGTTTGATTTGATATTGATTTCGAGTTAGATTACTGGACAAATTTTAGCCTCCTATTTTGTAGTTTGTGCGATATGTCCTCTTGATAGTTCTTCTACTAATGAAAATATCAGTCTTTGTCTTCGATAATTTCTACCTGTTTCGGTGATTCATTCTTAAGCAGATCTTTTTCTTCATTAAGAATCTTTTGCTCCTCATCACGCTTGCGGATAATAGATTTTTGCTGCGAATTTAAATGTCTAGTATCAAATCTCCAATTCATTAAACTTCACCACCTTCCATTCCTGAGATAAATTAGTCCCGAGTTCACCTTTTCAATATACTGGTTTAGGTGAACACAAATGTATTGTATCATTCTAAATTACAATACGTCAATATTTTTTTGTAAAATATTTTACAGTTATAAAATTATTTTTATTTCCGGATTTTTAGGTTATAATATTTACCGAGGGGTGATATATATGCCGAAAGTCAAATTAACTGAAGAACTGAGTAGGGCTATAAAGAATACTCGAAATGATAAAGGAATTAAAGCATCTGATCTATCTAAATATATTGATAGAAGTCTTGCATATATAAGTAAGTTAGAAAACCATAATGCAGAATTTGTTGATTTGGAGGTTCTCTATAAAATATTTGAATTTCTTTTGGGCAAAAAGCAAGATTTTCTTGAACACATACAGCCACTGCTTGAAAAAACAACCATTGAATTAACCCCCGATGAGATTAAAGAACAAGAATGGATACAGGTATTTGACTTGGAGTATCGTCAGATACCAATTCCGGAATCTCTAATAACGTTCATTACGAAAATATTAAATGAATGGAATCTGACCGCAGAAGAAGTCATTCTTGAAATGAATAAAAATGAGGAGTTATCAAATCAGAATATTCTACAACAAAAAACCAATTCTTTAATCTTTGAGAGAAGTAAAGAAAAACCATGTTCCTATATCGTATTTGACTTAAAAGAAAACCTATTGCAAAAAATTCTTAGTAAGCAGATAAATATTATTAACTATATTACGATGGAAGGAATCATTCGCACTCTTTATAAAAAGCAGGGTTTATCCATTAAAGAAGCTTCTGAAAAGGCAGTCCTCACGTTAAACGAACATAAATTTTTCAGCTTATATGAGAAAAAAGAGCTTTTACGCGAAAAGATACATGGTGAAGAACTTGATATGGTTCTAACTGAGTTTGATAAAAAAAATATGACCGTAGTGAACACTATTATGAAGCACATAAAGATACTCAGTGATTGGAACATAGATTATGCTAATCGGAAATTGAAAAATTTGGAGGACAGTTTCGAGATTGATCCTTCATTTATTTTAGCTATAATTGGAAACGATTTTTTTAAATTAGCCAATTTAAATAAAGAAGAAAAAAAAACGTTTCTGACAGATTTATCTGCATTGATAGATAAACATTCGGATAAACCAAAAGCAGAAGAAAAATTCGAGGCATATTGAAAATAGAAAAAGGTCTGCTAAATAATGAATCCATCTACGTGTTTTGTATTATTGTCTATTTTCTTATGTTCGATCCTATGAATATGTCAGTCATTTCATTAATAATGCACATTCTTAAACTACTACTAATTAATGCAAGGAAGGTTACGAAATGAATACAAGAAAAGCAGTTTTCTCTTTCTTATTATTGATCTTTTACATACCTATCTGTATGCTTCTTTGGTTCTCTACCTATGGTTTAATAAATTCAATAGATCCTGGAATTTATATTCAATTTGCTACAGAAAATAAATATCATGATGATATCTTCTTTAGCAAAGAGATTGATGGAAAAACAAAAATTTACGATACTATAAATCAGACATTAGGTAACAAGGATGTTGATCGTATAAATAACAAACAAGCACTTTATGCTTATTTATTAAAAAATAAAAAACTCTTATTCAATCAAATAAGCAAGAATGAATCATATATGAAATACTTACAAGAAAATAATTTAGGGTTGAATGATCTTTTTCTCTACATCGAAAGAATGACTAATTTAGATCAAACACTCTTAAATGGTTGCTTTTATCTTGTCGCTCTTCTAGAAATTCTATTATTTTATTTTGTATTTCATTATAGAATAAGGATTTACCTAATTGCTGCTGTTCTTTATACCTTTTCAAATTTAAATATATTTACATTGGGGATTTTTGGGAATATGTTTTATCCTTTATCCAAAGCTTATTTTTCCCTTATGCAAAATGATTTCAAATATGAAAATTATACAATAATACTGAATAGTTTTGTTCCAACATTCAAAGAGGCTTTAATGACCTATATTATTATTGATGCTATTGGCCAATATTATAAAGATAAAAACGGTCGGCATATTTCCTATCATATTAAAACAATATACTATTCTATCCCTATAGTACTAAAAGAATTAAAATTCATAGATAAAACTAATCCCTCTATCTGTGTCAAAAAAGTAAAAATTGAATTCAGTTACCTTCTATCCTATTGTAAAAGAAATAAAAGGGATATTTACCTACAAGAAATAACCAAACTTTTAGAAGAGAACAGGGAAACTCTAATCCAACACTCTACGTCTATGAATATCAAATTAATGATTGAGCTAATTGAAAAAATACAATCAAAAATGAAAAGTTCTTCTAAGATTAATCAATTGATTAAATCTTGAATGATTATTTAGCCATGTAAGGGACTTTCAACCTTCTAACGAAATAAGAAAAGAATATCTCCTTTTCGTTAGATTTTATTTGTACCATGAAACCTGTTCTAAAAGAAGACGTTCTCATTGATAATTTGAGTTTCTATAACGCCGATCCTTCATTCCTTACTGACTGCCAACGAAGTTTGGAAGGATATACAAATAAAGTGTACAAGTTTACGATATACCATCTCAGTTGTTGCATTGGATCACATGACAGCTATCGTTTCGGATTAATCCAACCGCTTGCAAGGCCTACCTACCTTTTATTTGTTACTTTTTTTCAAAATAAGTCTAATTTCCACACACTGTATATCGCAGATTTTTTCATAAAATATTGCAATTGACCCTAAAAAATATGTTGGCGCGTATATTTCCCAAAAAAATCAATCTCATCGATTAGATTATCATAACCTTCACGCAACCTCTACAGATAATTGAAAAGATGTGTTCCACTGCGGTGAAGGTCTACTGATTTGTTATCGAATTTTGAAGCTCACGAACTACCCCCTCTTCCCTTCTATAAATTCCTTACAATTTATAAATCAAGGGAACAACTGTAACGTTTGAGCTATTATTTGAACAACAATTTTTTTGTAATTCAATCTCTGGAATTACCCTTCCTCTTTTAGATAGTAAATCTCATTAAATTACGATTCTAATTTTTCAAGATTTCTAAAAAGTTCAATATGGCTTGTATAATCCTTTTTATTTAAAGTTCTTCTCTCTTGCATTAATCGAATGACTATACTAGCTTCCTCTTCGTATCCCGTCTCTCTTTCTGTACCAATAATAACCTGTCCACGCTTATCTAAAAGATATCCAAGAACTTCATCAATACTTTTTAAGTTTTTCCAATCCTGGCCTTGTTGATTGGGGGTATCTATAACCAAGAAATTGAATGGACTGACCATTCGATCAAGATTATAAAGGTACAGAGCAACATGATAGGCATAAATAATCCTCGGCTTTTCACTTCCAGTCTTTGTTAGCTCCTGTACAAAATCTTTTAATTTCAAAGTTTTCAAAGGTATATTAAGCTCCTTTAAGATTCCTTCGTATGTTGTTTTAAGATCAGTTAAAATTTTATTCCTTCTTTCGGGTGAATTAAACTCTTTTATCTTCTCTTTAATTGTTTTTACGTTGCGTTCCTCTTCTATTATCAATTTCATAATCTTATCCCTTTCAAGCTTCCCAGTAAAAACAATTTCTTGTTTACCTTCATTCCGAAAGGTGTTGGCAACAGTGGCTAATTCTTTGCTTCGTTCAATTTGTCTTTTTAGAAAGCTATATCTTTTATTCACCTGATTTTTTTCTTCCAGTAGACCACTAATTTTAAAATCTAGTTCTTTTAATTCATTTCTTATTTGCTTAATTAATTCGTTGCCAGATTGAATATCTTTAACAATTTCCAGCCTGTCTATTACTTTATTATTATGGACTGTACCGCACGTAGGACAGATAATTTTTTCTTCTTGTGTCATTGCATACGTATGATCTTTATCGAGTTCTTTAATATACTCCTTTAAAGTAGCCAATTGAAGGTTTTTTTCATACTCTATGTTTTTGAGTTCCGAAATACTCTCTTCCAGCTTTATTTTTCTTCTTTCTAAATTATCAAGTTCTGAAAAAGCAAGCTTGATCTGGCTATTTTCTAAAATTATGTTGTTTTCTGTATTACTTACCTCTATATTCATTTGAATTGTCTTTAGAAGTTCGTTAAAGTACTTAAGCTTTATAATTAATTCTTGGATAGTTTTATTAATTTTCAAAATATTATTTTTCTCTTTGTAATACTTGTTTTCTTGGTATCCTACTACATATTTATTAGTATTCCCCTTCCAATCTTTAATGTACTTCATATTCGAAAAACTTTCGCCTATTTTAGACCACCCAGAATCTTGGTCTATGTACTGAAATCTAAATAGTAATGGAGTAGTAATGGAAACTTCTAGGCCATTTATGGTTAGACAATCCATAGAAACATCTAGCTCTTGCATCAATGCCATACAAAATTCATGATAAGATTTATTATCTGACAGAACTATAAACTTTGATTCATTGACAATGTTAAAGAGCTTAATGTTCTCCTTTTCCCGAATAGTGCAATATTTTTTTTCCCCATAATCAAAGAATAAAACATATTTTTGAACAAGGTTCTTCCAATCATCCTCAAAAATAAGTTCGCAACCCAGGGAATAAAAGATACTTTTGATTAAAGAAGATTTACCAGTTTTATTTTCACCGATTATTAAATTTAGCCCCTCAAGAAAGCTGATCTCTTTTGATGACTCTTCCACATCACTTATTACTATTAGTTTTTTTATCAGCAATCTTTCCATACTTCTCTCCTTCTTGTAAAATCCTCAATTTTCTAATTAATCTTTTATATTGTTGTGTTTTCCGAAATAAGTCTTTCATAAAACATAGCCTCCACAAGGGGAATATTGAAATCAATGTTATCCTTGATAAAGATCTCACATTGTTTTTTTACTTCGTCTAACAAATAAAATATATCATCAATTCTTGCATATTGTTTCAAGAGGATCTCATCTATTACAGCAATTATTTGAAAAGATACGTCCTGATATAACAACTTATTAATGTCTAGCATTTTTAGTTTATGTTCTTTCAATTCTCGCAGAAGTAATCTTCTTTTCGGTAAAGATAATCCACTATCAGTCAGAAATTCTTCAAGTTCTCTAAAATAGCTTTGGGAAGAAATCTTTTTCATATTCTTTTGCAAAGCGGAAAATACATCTGATGATACACCTTTTTTTTCTACTAACTTGCTATAACTTATAGGGACTTCAATTTTTGTTTTGCTCTTTTTCCGTACATCTTCAATAATGTCTTTTAAAATCTTGTTACTGTTCGAAGTATACAACTCATCATTTTCCAGCATTTTAAAAAATTCGCCCGCTACGACTTTTTCATAATTTTCAAGAGGTAGATCACCATCATAAACATAGGTGTCCTGTACGAAGTTATCGAATATATGTTCAAACTCATTTAAGTCAATATTATTAAACTCACTCTTGATTAGGTTTTTAATTTTTGAGTACAGAGCAGGGTCAGTTGTTTTTAGCAGCTTGCCATCTTCAATGATGGACTGCCACTTTCTTATTTCCGCATCTACCCCAATGTTAGATACAAAGTGACATTTACTACATTCTGTTTTAAATTTCAGAAAGTTATAAAACAAAAAACCTAGAAAGCTGTTTTTTACAGCACCGCTTCTTTTAGTAGTTGTTTTAGTAAGGTATGGTAATGACCATTTCTTATATTGAGCAGTTGTTTTTATTTGGAAAAATTCCGCGCAATTTGGATTCTGTATGTCGGAAACTTTAGTCATGTCGTCATGAAATTCACAAATAACTAAGAATTGAGAATTTTTCTTAAATTCAATTATCATATGGTGTACTATCCAATGAGCTTGATAATCAAATCTATTGAAGCTATTAGAGCCAGCTTGTTCTCTTAGTTCTGAGGCAAGTATATTTTGCAATTTTATTTCCTCCCTTTAGGAGAATTACTTACTATAGTATCTATGTATCCTTCTACAATTATATTAAAATATCCTCCTAAAGATACATGCAGATGCAAAATTTCTTACTATAGATGGGTTTATGGTACTATTACACAGTTAGAAAAGACAAAAAAGAGGGGATAATAGCCCCTCTTTAATTATTCCCGCCAATACATCTCAATGAATAATCCTGCTTTACCAACAGTGAACAGCACTTCTTGTACCTTGTGAATGTAAATAAAATATATTCCCGCACTCAACCCTAAAGCTTTTTTTGAATGCAGGAACATATCCAAGTTGCTCTTAATCCCTCGTGCATCAATGCTTCTTATCTCGATATATTACTACCACGCACTCCACGTGTGTCGAGACGATGGAAAGGATATAGTTAGATCAGCAGATAGTATGTTTATTTAAAAATTGAAGAATAGAATCATTTATGAATTGGGGTCTCTTTCTAAGCATATGCGGTCAATGACTACAATCCGGTGCAATCAGATAACGTGAGTCTCAGACAAGCAAGCATAAATCCTTTATCTGCCCTTCTGTAGCGAAATCATCATGTTCACCAGCAAAGATGAATACCAACTTCTACAAGAAAGGTTATTTTCATTTACACATAATTCTTGACGCTACCGTCTAAACTTATTGAGAAGGAAATTCCTAATCAAAACAATTATAACTTCTGGTAGAAACACAATAAACATAAATAGGGGTATGATGAGTGGTAAATTTGCAATGAAAACTTCTGCCCCCTGCCCCCCCTCAATCCAAAACCAAATTGGTACTGATAAAATCCATAACAATGCATTAGAAATGATTAAATATCGAAGGTTTTTCCAAAGAAAACAAAACAATACTGCAATGACTGCTGGTATCCCCCATGAAACTATCTTAGCACCATTACTTAATACCACAAATGCCGTAATAGGATAGAGTATTACTATTAATATCTGAACCAATCTATTATTATAAAAACTCAATTTTTCATCTCCCTCCTCTTATTTCAACAAACTCTCTTTTAGGATAATCATACATTATTATTCTATTTACTTCCAGTATTCTTCGTGTATAATAAGTATTGTATTTAAATTTATGGAAAATGGCGGTGTATTATGAAAAATTTAAAGATTTTTTACCTGCTCTACTAATACTTCTCTTCTTTACTTCTTTTCTTGGTGTAACTTCTGTAAGTGCCTCTGAAGTTAATCCTTCTGTAAGTGCCTCTGAAGTTGATCCTTCTGTAAGTGCTCCCGAAGTTGATCCTTCTGTAAGTGCTCCCGAAGTTGATCCTTCTGTAAGTGCTCCCGAAGTTGATCCTTCTGTAAGTGTTCCCGAAGTTGATCCTTCTGTAAGTGCTTCTGAGGCCACATATGGCTTTGCGCCATCAGCGTTAGAGCCAGATTCAACCTACCCAGGAACCAATATCAGAGTTAGAGTAGGAGATGTGCTTTATTCATCAAAAGCATTAGGCGGAAGTGCAATGATTGTCGGACATGTTGGAATTATTGGACCTGATTATATGGTTTATCATGTAAATGCCGTAAATGATAATCAAGGGGAAGGTGGAAAAAGGGATACCATTTCTTATTACCAATCGAGGCATAATGCTAATGAATCAATCGCTGTCTATAGAGCGACTCACGGCCTTAACGCAGCTTATTGGGCAAAAAACAATTACTCTTCAGTAACAAGTTACTATATACCTTGGGCTTCTTGGGATAACTTTCAACTTAAAACTATAAACCCTAATTACTGCTCTAAATTTATTTGGCAAGCCTTCTATTATGGAAACTATAACACAGACTTTATTATGGGGCATTATACTCCAAATAAAGAGGCTTTTGTAACTCCAGGTCAAGTCATTAACAGTAATGATCTTACATATGTGGGTTCATTCAAAAGTCGTAACTAAAACATAAATATGCATTTTCAAAGCAAACGAAAAAACGTATTTAGTCGAGTAAACTTAAATACGTTTTTTTGTTTACACAGCTATTCGATCAGGTGAGTAATGAAAGTATTGATAATGACCGCCACTGTCCACAACTTAACCCCCTTCCATATCTCCTGCTTCCAGTATTACACATAGTAAATACCCCAACCAATGGGTCATTCTGTAAACTAAATCTCTCTTTTAACCGATAAATACATATGCTGGACTGTTATTTAAATATCACATCTCGTAACTTTATGCCCAACAAACTCAGTGATACATATGGGTCTTGACTCAAAGTTGTATTCATCCATTTCTTCTATTCGTCAGACTCGAATTAAAAATGCTGCACTTTACTTTTGTAATTAGCCATCGCATCTAGAAAGGAGACTTGAACTCACTTGAGCTTACTATCAGATGGAATCGGCTATGAAAGCCTACGCTTTTATGGTCCCTTTCAGCCACAACACATCGAAAAACTTCAAATAACACGTGCCATTAATGATCACACCTTTTTACATATTAGTGGTATGCTCTCCGAAGAACAAGGAGCCGCATGTACCGGTCAAAATATGGAGCAAGAGCCGATTGTGATTCGTCAGTTGGATGATCAGGGACAATCACTGAGAAGATTATTCCATGGGATCGTTACGCAAATGTCTGTGAATTGTACGCGGGGAGTATATACCTTTGAACTGAAGGCTGCTTCGCATTCCTATCAAATGGATATCAAGCTGAAAAAACGTTCCTATCAAGATATTCACCGCACTTATGATGATCTGGTCACCTCGATGGTTCGTAAATATGAGTATGGAGACGCTATTGATACCGTAACTAATTATGCCAAACTGGATACTTTTGTTTTACAATATGAGGAGACGGATTGGGCATTTTTAAAACGCCTCGCTTCTCGCTTTGGTTCAATACTTGTGCCAGAGGTAACCGCAGCCTCACCCAAAGTTTTCTTCGGGATGCCAGAAGGCAAGCAGCATAAAGTGGAACGAGATGTATTTTACAGGGTACGAAAAACGTTTCATGAGCTGGATGCGGAAAAGCCGGGAGAACAACGTGCTGGCTCGTATGTCACCTATACAATTGAAAGCCTGCAATACTACGCTCTAGGTGACCTCATCACGTTACCCATCGGACAAGGCAAAGAGTTGGTCGTTGTTCGGGCAGTGACACGGTTAGAGGATGGCTTACTGCGTACCCGTTATGATCTCCAAGCGGAACAGAATATTCGCTTTGCCCGGTATGAAAACGATCAGGCCACCGGAATTTCGTTGACAGGAACGGTGCTCAAAATACAGCAGGATTTCGTACAGCTTCAACTGGACATCGACCCGAAGCAAGATCCTGCCAAAGCCTGTTGGTTTCCTGTAGCCACCCGTTATGTCGCCGAAGAACACAGTGGATGGTACGATATGCCTGAAATCGGGGAACAAGTTGAACTGTATCTGCCTACACACCGCGAACAGGATGCCTATGTGACGGATTCGCTACGACAACAACACCACACAAATGGACAGCCGAATGTGAAGGTTTGGCAACATGTGCAAGGTAGCGGCGTAGAAATGTCTGAGCATGAATTGACCCTGTCCACCTCGGATGGATTTTCAATTACACTAAATGAAGATGGTGGCATCACCATCAACAGTCCGGGGGATGTACAGATTCAGGGTGGTCATGTAAAGCTCGATGCAGGTGAGGAACTGTCGCTGGAAGCTGGAACGGCGCTGTATCTCAAAGGTGGAGAAAGTAGCATGGTGCTGGATGACGAGACGGATACCAAGTCTCCAGTGATTTATCAGGAAGGTACGGTGAAAGCTCCAGTTTTTGTAGCCGACCTCCCTCCTGTGCCTGAGCCACCATTGATGAGCATAAAAGCTTATGAAGCAGCCCAATCAGCAGCAAAGGATTCATCTAGCAGCCAAGCCTCTACTCCTAAAGCAAAAGTTACGACTCCAGCAGCACTTCAACAGGCGAATGCCTTGATGGGGACAATATCCAAGCTATTAGGTTCTATTCCCGTAGTTGGGAACGTAGCCAGTGTGATGTTGAATACGGTGGGTGGGCCAGCAGGTAAAGTGGCGGCAATGGTGTTACAAGCAACGGGAGCCATTCCTATTCGTAGTAAAGGAACCCCTACAGTTGGAGGAAGCGGTAAAGGAAGCGGAGTTCATCCGTTGAAATATTTGGCTGGTTTAGCCCTTGAGGGACTGATTAGTCATTATGAGCATGAGCAAGCTAAACAAGCTTACTATAGCAAGTGGATTTTAGGAAAAGCATATACGAGTGCGCGTCATTTGGCTGATTCCGGTGGCCCATTGGAGCTGGTGCAGAAGCTACTGAAAGAATCAAATGCCAAAGCTCATGCCCAACAACAAGTTCCTAAAAGTGTTCGGGATAAAATGCTCAGGGACTATAGAGAAAAAGAAGAAGCTAGAGCCAAAGCTGCTCATAAAGCAGAAAAAGAAAACTCTCCTCCAAAGATCAGTGATGAAGAGTATGAGAAAATTTATAGAGATCATCTTCATTGGGCTGCATATGAAAATTACAGACCTGAAATCCCGCTAGGAAGCTACCGTGCTGAGGACGGGGTAGTTCGTAAAGCGAATGGAGATCCAGATTTTAAATACTACGATGACTGGAAACAAAATTATCCGGGTGACTTTTTGGTTCTATCCAATCAAGAGGGGATTAAACCAGAGGAACAACGGTGGATGAGCTATGCTAACATAACACGAGAGCCGTTAGTACTTGACGGTCGAGGCGGTGAGGGCAGAGCTTTAAAAAATGAATTCTCCAGAATGGGAAAAGAAGGGGCATCTGAGAGTGCTCGACTTGCAAGAGAAAATGTGAGGAGAATTCAACAACGAATAGATCAAAAAAGCATTACCACAAAGAATGCTGCTGAACCTTTTAAACCTACACAAGAAGCAAAGGCATCTCAAGCTGGGCTGGACGGTAAAAATGATGATTTTGCAAAGGAACCATTTTTACCTGATAATTATTATAAAAATAACTATGCTCCTATACAAGGAACCCCTGGGGATAGATTAGACTTTAATAGATTAGGCTCTAGTGGACAGGTCGAAAAGTCTAGAGTCATTTATGACCAAGGAGGGAAACAAAAATATAGAGTTGATTATAGCGATCATGGCAATTCTGCTCATCACACTGATCCGCATATGCATGAGTATATCTATCAAGATGCAGGAAAAACTCTTAAAGAAAAAATTGTATATTTCATTGAGCCTTCCACAGGCAGAATGAGGAGAGGTAAAATAGATCATAAAACAAATAGGATAATATTTGTTGATTAATAAGTGAAGGGAAGAATAATATGGGAATTAAAAATTACGAAATCATAACAAATAAACTAAATAAACTTGGCGCTTGGGCTTATGAAAGAATAGTTAAAATTGAGTACGAAATTGAGGCTGATTATGAAGATAACTATATTGGAAGCTTAGATATTTCTTTCTGTGTAATTATTCTAGAAACAAAGGAACCCTTTAAAATAAAAATAAGATATCACAATGTTTACGATCTTACACTACGAAAAGCAACAACATTACCCTTAAATGATAGTTTGGTTATCCATGATATGAAAAAATTGGGGTTAGTAAGTAGCCAACAATATCATGTCCATGATGACAGTGGCTACGGAGAGGATGATGGATTTGGATTCATTGATTTTTATTGTAGTTCTATAGAGGCGATATCTGTAGAAGAATTCTATTCTTCTTAATATTTTACTACTGATTGTCAAGTCGAGCGCGACAGTTAATAGTGGAGTACTCGATAGATAGCGGTAGAACTCAAAACGTCACAGTACAAAAATAAAAGTGAAGGTCAAGAAAGTTATGGAGAATCAAATGGATCGGTTGTATCCTCAAATTGCAGAGCATGTTTTAGATATGATACCTGAAGACAAATGGCATGAGATTTATTTGTATGCTGAAATTTTAGATGACTCTAGTAATGTATACTTTTATTTTAATACGTCTGAGAATGGAGATTTTATATACTCTCATGATATCCCTGAAAAATATAGTGTAAGTGAGAAAAATTATGATGACTTGTTATTAGAGTTACAAGCCAAATTTGAAGAGCTAAGAAAAATATTTATTAATAATGATCAAGAGGCGTGGACGAATTTAACCTTAATACTGAAGTATCCTGGTAAATTAAACATTCAATATAATTATGAAAATATAATAGCTTCGAATTTAACATCAACCCAACGGCAAATGATTTTTGAATATAAACATTTAGGATTCCTGCCTATAAATGAGAGTAACAGAAAGGTTTTAGAAGGATATTTAAATAATCAAGACGAATATCAGTAGAACCAAACCCACTTTGACATCGTCATTGTGGTTTTTTTGTCCATCCGGCAGAGTAATAGCTTGACGGTGTAGGCTCGATACATGCTTATTTATTAGTTTATCAAGAGCAAGGATAGAATGGAAAATTATTCAGAATCATTTTATGCTAGTCTACCAAAAGATATGGTTAAATATTATGATTTTTAATCTAAACGTGAGAGGAAGAAATGTATGGTTGAGAAAATTATACAGCTAATAACAAACACTACTGTAGATGAAGATGATCGTGTTATAGTTGCTGCTCTAAAGTTATTAAAGAATGATTGCAATTTAGAAGAATTAGAAGGTGACTACTTTGCTCAACTTGTTAGTATGATTCCTCTGGTTAAAGAACAGAGTACAAAAGCGCTTTTAATTGAAACAATTGTGGAGTCTCCAGAATTCGTTAGCAACGATACGATATTGGATGAATATGTGAAGCTTATATCAGAAGGTGCCACTAACGTTCAGGAAGCAGCAAGATGTCTAGGTGCATTTATCGCCTCCGGCTCTACA